>NZ_JBXAHA010000025.1:0-130192 GCF_058794615.1 Cupriavidus sp. GW823-FHT07A04 | reverse complement strand
CTACTTTCTTGGCGAGACAAGAAAGTAGGTCGCCTCCCCGCAGGGGAGGTGAAACTGCCTTTGACTTTCAGCCTTTGTCTTTGACGTTAAGCCGTTGCAGTTAAGCAGTTGACATTGAAGTTGCGCCCTCACCCGAAGACAATCGCAGAACCCACCGGCTACCCCAACACCCACATCATGCCCCCCCCAACCTTCGAATCCAAACTAGTCCCCCCCGACAACCCAACCGCGCTAGCAGAAAAACTAGCCACCCTCCCCCGCCCGCTAGTCTTCACTAACGGCGTCTTCGACATCCTCCACCGCGGCCACGCCACCTACCTGGCGCAAGCCAAGGCCCTGGGCGCCAGCCTGGTAGTCGGCGTCAACAGCGACGCGTCAGTGCGCATGCTCGGCAAGGGTGACGACCGTCCCCTGAACCACGAATCGGATCGCATGGCGCTGATCGCGGCGCTGGCCTCGGTAGATCTGGTCGTGATGTTCCGCGAGAAAACGCCGGTCGAGCTGATCCGGCTGGTGCGCCCGGACATCTATGTCAAGGGCGGCGACTACGACATCGATACGCTGGAAGAAACCCGCCTGGTGCGCAGCTGGGGCGGCCAGGCGCATGCCATCGCGTTCCTGCACGACCGCTCCACCACCAAGCTGCTGTCCAAGGTACGCCAGGGCAGCTGAGCGAAGCAGCAAGCGCTGACGCGCGGCTCAGGTGCAGGTCAGCAAGTCCTGCGCGCCATAGCGCTGGCGCATCTCGTCGAGCCGCGTGCGCAGTGCCGCGTCGGCGTTGCGCACGCGCAGCCACTGGCGCGTCAGCGGATGCGGCGTATCGGTCAGCACCGCGGTGCGCACGCCGTGCTCGCGCAGGTTGTCGAGGAAATGCTCGGCATGCTCGCGCTCCTGGAACAAGCCCAGTGACACCGTATAGGTTTCCGGCGAGCCGGCGCTGACCACCGATACATCGGTGATATTGCGCCGGCGCAACTCGCCGAGCTTGCGCTGCAGGTTCTCGCGCGAGGCCTGCGGCGGCAGGTGGACCCACCAGCGCGCCTGCTCCTGCCGCTCGAACTGTTCCACGCGCCAGGCGCCGGGCGGCGCGCCGGCCAGCTCATCGGCCACCTTGCGCACCAGCTCCCCGTTGAAACCACCGATCTCGACGCAAGCCATGGCTGGCGCGGCGGCTTGGGGAGTGGCTGCGGTTGTGGTTGTGGTTGTGGTTGCGGCTGCCGCAGTGGCGGGCTCGGATGCCGCCCGCTTGCCGCTTGCCTGTGGCATCTGTCGGAAGCGTTCGGCGCGCGCCTGCTGGGCAGCGCGTTCGGGCTCTCGCGCGCTTTCCAGCCAGCCGGCCAGCGGCTGTGGGCCGAACGCGCCCAGCACGGCAGCCAGCAGCAGCGCATTGACCAGGACCAGCAGGATGAAAAGGCTTCGTTGGAGCATTGGGGGCGATGCAGGGGTGGCGCGACGGGGTGAAGAGGCGATGCGGTGTGATGCTGTGTGATGCGGTTCAGCCCGCTGTGCCGACCGGGCTTTGCGAGGCCATCACATGCAGGCCGAGCAACACGAGATTATCGTGCATCTCGAACGGCATGGAGAGCGCGTTTGCCAGCACATGGCGAGCGCCGCCGGAGAGCAAGCAGCGCACCGGCCCGCGCTCGCACAGCGCGCGCCAGGTGCGCTCCACGGCACCGGCCTGGGCCGCCAGGCAGCCGGCGGCGATCGCGTCGCGGGTGTTGTCGGCCCAGGGCGTAGCCAGCCCGGCATCGCTCACGTCCAGGGACGGCAATTGCGCTGTGTTGCGCGCCAGCGCGCCCAGCATCAGGTCCAGGCCAGGCAGGATCAGGCCGCCTTCGAAACGGTCCTGCGCGCTCACCACGTCGAGCGTGGTGGCGGTGCCGGCGGTGACGATCAGCAAAGCGCCCTCGGGGCGGTAGCAGCGCGCGCCGATGCTGCCGATCCAGCGGTCGACGCCGAGCTGCGTGGGCTCGCGGTAGCCGTTGACGAGGCCGCCGAAGCGCGGGCCCGAGCGTACCCAGTTCACACCGATGCCGGGGCCGAACACGGTGTCGAGCGTGGCTTGCAGGCTGGCCGCGATGGCCGGGCCGGCCACGTTGCTGACCCACACCAGCGGCTGCGCGCCGGGCGCGCGCAGCGACGCCCATTGCGCCACCAGCGTGGCCAGTTCGCCGTGGGCCACCGCGCCGCCGTGCGGCCAGGGCGTGGGCAATGGCGTCTCGTGCAGCACGGCGCCGGACCAGGCCTCGTCGCACCAGGCCCATTTCAGGCGGGTGTTGCCGATATCGATCAGCAGTTGCGGAACTCGCGGCATACCGGCGCTGGTGCCGCTCATGCGCCTGCCCCTCTGTCCGCCGCTTTGTCCGCCAAACGCAGCGACACTTCGCCGCTGGCAATGCGCTCCAGGCCCGAGGGCGTTTCCAGCAGCAAGTGGCCGTCGCCGTCAACGCCGCGCGCCAGGCCTTCGGCCTGCACGCGGCCGTCGTGCAGCAGGCGCACCGGCTGGTCGCGATAGGCGTCGCGCGCGGACCAGCGGGGCGCCATCGGCGCAAAGCCCTGCGCCAGGAAATCCTCGCGCATCACCGCGAGCCGGTTCAGCACCGCAGCCAGCAGCACGGTGGGATCGCAGCCCGGCAGGAATTCGGTCACACCAGCCAGGCTGCGCCCGAGCGCGGCTTCCATCTGCGCATCGCGCACCAGGTTCAGGCCAATGCCGACCACGGCCCAGACCCGCTGTGGCCCCGCCGGCACCGACTCGATCAGGATGCCGGCCAGCTTGCGGCCGTCGATCTGCAGGTCGTTAGGCCATTTCAGGCCAACGGCGCCGCCGAGGCGCGCGTCGCAGTCGCCCAGCGCCTCGGCCAGCGCCAGCCCCACCGCCAGGCTCAGCCCGCTCAACTGCGAGGGCGCCAGCGGCAAGGGCAGCGCCACCGAAAACGTCAGCCCCGCCTGGCCTTGCCAGGGACGCCCCTGGCGGCCCCGCCCGGCGGTCTGCCGATAGGCCAGGCGCAGCGTGGCGGACTCGGTCCACGGCGCGCTGCGGCAGGCCAGCGTCAGGTCGGCGTTGGTGGAGCCGGTCTCGTCGACCACGCCGAGGGTCCAGCCGCGCGCGGGGCCGGTGAGCGCGGCGCGCAGGCGGTCGGGGTCGATGCGCCAGGCTTGCGCGGGAGCGGCGGCCGCAGGGGTCGGGTCTGGCGTGGGCAAGGATTTGTCAGCGGACATGCGTTTCGGCGATGGACAGCACAATGGGCACAAGCAGCTACGCATTGTAGCCGTGCGAATCCACGGCCGAGGCGCTGCGCACGCCCGCTGACGCTGCGGGTGGCATAGAATCGGGACTTGCCCATCACTTCTCCCCCTGCTTTGGAAAGCCCTACCACGCCAGCCATAGAAGTGACGCGCGCGGACGGAGCGCAAACCGTGCAACTGCGCGGCGACTGGACAGCGCTTGCGCTCTCCGATTGCCACCGCGCCCGCGCGCTGCGCAACGAGCTGCACTCGATCGCCGCGGACGCGCACTGGTCGCTGGCAAGCCTCGCCCGGCTCGATCACATCGGCGCACAGCTGATGTGGCAGGCCTGGGGCGGCAAGCTGCCCGAGAAGCTGGAAGCCAACGAGGCCCAGCGCCGCGTCTTTACCCGCATCGCCGGGCTGCGCCGCGAGAACTGGAAGAAACATATGGTGGACCGGTTCAATCCGGTGACCCTGTTCGGCGCCTCGATCCTGTCGATGTTCTCGCAGCTCGGCAATGGCGTGACCATGCTGGGCCAGCTGGCCTTCGACCTGCTGCGCCTGGCGCGCGCGCCGCAGCGCGGCCCCTGGCGCGAGATCTCGGCCAATATCTACAACGTCGGC
This sequence comes from Cupriavidus sp. GW823-FHT07A04, assembly GCF_058794615.1. Classification (NCBI taxonomy): domain Bacteria; kingdom Pseudomonadati; phylum Pseudomonadota; class Betaproteobacteria; order Burkholderiales; family Burkholderiaceae; genus Cupriavidus; species Cupriavidus sp. GW823-FHT07A04. Next base: position 126,334 of record NZ_JBXAHA010000025.1, on the reverse strand, counting down.
TACAAGGCGCTCGGCATCACGGCGCTGGTCGGCTTTTTGATCGGCATCGTGTTGTCGTACCTGTCGGCCAACCAGCTGCGCACCTTTGGCGCGAGCATCTTTATCGTCAACATCCTCGGCATGGCGGTGATCCGCGAGCTGGGCCCGGTGCTGGCGGCCATCCTGATTGCCGGGCGCTCGGGCTCGGCCATCACCGCGCAGATCGGCGTGATGCGGGTCACCGAGGAGCTCGATGCGATGCGCGTGATGGGTATCTCGCACGGCTTCCGGCTGATCATGCCGCGCGTGATCGCGCTGGCCATCGCCATGCCGCTGCTGGTGGCGTGGACCGACGTGCTAGCGCTTACCGGCGGCATGCTGGCCGCGCACTTCCAGCTGGATATCAGCGCGGCCTTCTTCCTGCGCGCGCTGCCCGATGCGGTGCCGGTGGCCAACCTGTGGATGGGCCTGGGCAAAGGCGTGGTGTTCGGCATCCTGATCGCGCTCACCGCCTGCCATTTCGGCTTGCGCATCGAGCCCAACACGCGCAGCCTGGGCGAAGGCACCACCGCCTCGGTAGTGACCTCGATCACCGTTGTGATCGTGGCCGATGCCATCTTCGCCATCCTGTTCAAGGACATCGGCTTATGACTACCGCCACGACCGCCACCGCAACGCCGCCTTCGGGCACCGTGCAGCACGCCCCGCGCACCACCGTGATCGAGGTACGCGACCTGGTCAAGCGCTTTGGCGAGGCGGTTGTGCACGACCACCTCAACCTCGATGTGCATCGGGGCGAAGTGCTGTCCATCGTCGGCGGCTCGGGCAGCGGCAAGACCGTGCTGCTGCGCCAGATCGTGGGGCTGGAGCGGCCCACCTCCGGCACCATCCGTGTGTTCGGCGAGGACCTGACCAAGCTCGACGCGGCCCGGCTGCAAGCCCTGCGCAACCGCTGGGGCCTGCAGTTCCAGCGCGGCGCGCTGTTCTCCGCGCTGTCGGTGATCGACAACATCGCGCTGCCGCTGCGTGAACTTCGCACCCTGCCCGACGATCTCATCTGCGCGGCGTCGCTGCTCAAGCTGCAACTGGTGGGGCTGTCGGCCCGGGATGCGGACAAGATGCCGTCCGACCTGTCCGGCGGCATGATCAAGCGCGTGGCGCTCGCGCGTGCCCTGGCCCTGGAGCCGGAACTGGTGTTCCTGGACGAGCCCACCGCCGGGCTGGACCCGATGGCCTCGGACGACTACGTGGCACTGATCCGCGAACTGCGCCGCGAGCTGGGCCTGACCGTGGTGATGGTGACCCATGACCTCGACACCCTGGTGGCGCTGTCTGACCGCGTCGCGGTGCTGGCGGACCACAAGGTACTCGCCGCGCTGCCGATCCGGGAACTGGTGCATATTGACCACCCGTTCATCCACGAGTATTTCCTGGGCGAGCGCGGGCAGCGCGCCATGCAGGCGCTCCCGGCCTTGCCGGACGCGGCACGCGCGGCAACGCATGCGGCAACACCCGCAGGCCCGCAATCTGGAGAAGCATGATGGAAAACAAGTCACACGCCTTCCTGGCCGGCGTGTTCACGATTGGACTCGCCATCCTGGTGCTGTTCGCGATCTTCTGGTTCAGCAGCGACCACGCGGTGCGCGTGCCGTATGACCTGATCACCCGCTCCACCGTCAACGGGCTGGGGCCGCAGGCCGACGTCAAGTACCGCGGGCTGGACGTGGGCAAGGTGGTGTCGATCCGCTTCGATCCGACCGTGCCGGGCCAGATCATCGTGCGCATCAGCGTCAACCAGGACACCCCGATCACCCACACCACCTATGCCACGCTCGGCTTCCAGGGCGTGACCGGGATCGGCTACGTGCAGCTCGACGACACCACCGCGCAGGAAGGCGGCACGCCGTCGCCGCACCTGGCCACCTCCTCCAAGTCGGTGGCGCGCATCATCATGCGGGCCGGCTTCTTCGAGGAGCTGGAAAAGCGCGGCGACAGCTTGCTCACGCAACTGGAAACGATCATGGGTTCGCTCAACGACATGTTCCAGGCCGACAACCGGCGCGACCTGATGGAGGCGATCCGCTCGGTGCACAAGACCGCCGACGACTACTCGCAACTGGCCAGCTCGATCGCGCCAGCCGTGCGCCAGTTGCCGCAGGTGACCGAAAACCTCAACGCCACGCTGGCCTCCACGCGGCGGCTCACCCAGGAACTGGCCAGCCCCGACGGTACCGTGATGCGCACCGTCGACCGCGTCGGGCGCGACCTGCAGGGCGCCGCCGATTCCGTGCAGTCGGCCGCTGGCGGCGTCTCGCAAGACACGCTGCCGCAGATCAACGGGCTCGCGCGCGATGCGCGCCAGACCATGCGCAGCATCGACCGCGCCGCCAGCCAGTTCAACGACAGCCCGCGCAGCGTGCTGTTTGGCGGCCCTCCCACCGTGCCGGGCCCGGGCGAGCCCGGCTTCCAGGCCCCCTGACGCGGACCGCATGCTCTCATGCCGCGCACCTACGCACTCGCCGCACGCACACCACGCCTGGCCCGCCAGGCTGGCGCTGCGAATCCTTCGAGCAAACCAAGGCACATCATGATGCGCAATGCCCAAACCCGGCCGGACGGACGCGACACACCCGGCACCTTCGCCCTGCCGCGCCGGCTGGCCGCCGGCGTCGCGCTGGCCTGCCTGCTGCTGGGCGGTTGTGCCCTGACGCCTTCCGCGCCCACCATCACCTACGATCTGGGCCCGCCGGCAGGAGCCGCACCTGACGCCGCGCACCTGCCCAAGATGCGCGTGGCGCAGACCGATGGCCCTACCTGGCTGGACGGCAACTCGCTGTACTACCGGCTGCACTACGCCCAGGCGGAGCGCCTGCAGCCCTATGCCACGCAGCGCTGGGTGATGTCGCCGGTGCGCCTGTTTGACGACCGCCTGCGCGAAGCCGTGGCCTCGCGCGGCGCACTGACGTGGTTCGGCGACACGACCGCGCCGGCGCTCAAGATCGACATGCTGGAGTTCGAGCAGGTGTTCGACAGCGCCAGCGCCAGCCGCGGCGTGATCCGCGTGCGCGCCACGGTATTTCGCAGCGGGCTGATCGGGCAGAAGACCTTCGTGGTGGCGCAGCCCGCCGCCACGGCCGATGGCGCCGGCGGCGTCAAGGCGCTGGCCACCGGCAGCGATGCCGCCATTGCGGCGATCCTGGACTGGGTGGCAACGCTGCCGCTGCAGTAAGCGGGCCGCGCATGGCATCGGCTCCCGCGCCGCTCGTTCCCCCGCCACCGCCGCCGCGCCACTCGCCGCTGGCGCGGGTGGGGCTGTTGTGCTTCGCCCTGCTGGTGGTCTATGGCAGCCTGTACCCGTTCACGGGCTGGACCGACAACGGCATCTCTGCGCTGGCCTTCATCACCGCGCCCAAGCCCCGCTACCTGACCGGGTTCGATCTCATCACCAACGTGCTGGGCTACTGCCCGCTTGGCGCGCTGGTGGTGCTATCCCTGCACCCGCGCATCTCCGGCGTGCGCGCCGTGCTGCTGGCGCTGGTGGCGGGCACGCTGCTGTCGGGCACCATGGAAGCGCTGCAGACCTGGCTGCCCAACCGCGTCTCGTCCAATATCGACCTGATGACCAACGCGCTGGGCGCACTGCTGGGCGGTGCCGCGGTGGCGCCCTTCTCGGCCGCGCTGATCGATCGCGGCTCGCTGCGCCAGCTGCGCATGGCGTGGTTCGAGCCGCACGCCAGCTTTGCCATCATCCTGATCCTGCTGTGGCCGTTCGCGCAGATCTTCCCGCAGGATCACCTGTTCGGCATGGGCGCGATCGTGCGCGAGTGGCTGACCGACCCCGATTCCTGGCCCGTGCAGTGGCTGCAAGGCGTATTCCCGGGGCTGCCCGACCTGATCGAGAACATCAGCCTGCTGCGGCCGGACGACGTGCAAGGGCAGCAATTGCTGGAGTCACTCGTTACCGGATGCGGCTGGGTGGGCACCGGGCTGTTTGCCTCGATCGCCATGCGCAGGCAGGCGCCGATGCTGCGCATCCTGGCGGCCTTGCTGGCCAGCGCGCTGCTGCTCAAGGCGGTGGTGGCCGAGATGCAGTTCCCGGACGACAACGCCTTCAACTGGCTGTCCGAAGGCGGCCGCTTTGCCCTGTTGACGGGCTCGCTGGTACTGGTTTTGCTGCTGCGGCTGCCGCGCTGGCTGCGCGGCGCGCTGGCGCTCGCCACGCTGATGCTGCTGGTGATGCTGTCCAACCTGCTGCCCGCCAATCCATACTCCTGGATCTCGGAGCAGGGCTGGCGGCTAGGCCGTTTCATCCACTTCAACAGCCTGTCGCAATGGCTGGGGTGGATGTGGCCGTTCGTGGCGCTGTGCTACCTGATCTGGCGCTTCGAGCAATTCCAGCTGGATCGCCGCAGCCTGCGGCGTGCGCGCCGCAAGGCGAAGCGGCTGGCGGCGCGCGCAAGTGATGGCAGCGGCGATGGCAACAATCGGGAGGATGCCACGCCTCCGGGCGCCTGAGCGGCGCCTCAGTGCGTCTGGCCGCCCTGCTCGCGGATATCGCTGGTGGTGGCAAGCGCCGTGGTCACCGCGCAGCGGATGCCTTCGATCATCAACGCCAGCGACAGGCTGGGCTGCCCCGGATGGCGCGCCGCCTGCTCAGGCAAATAGGGAATATGGATGAAGCCGCCACGGATCCCGGCAGGCACGCCTTGCGTGGCAAGCAGGTGCATCAAGCCGTAGAACACGTGGTTGCAGACGAAGGTGCCCGCGGTCTGCGACACCGATGCGGGCACGCCTGCGGCGCGCATGTCGCGCACGATGGCCTTGATCGGCAGGCTGGAGAAATACGCCGCCGGGCCTTCTTCGGCGATACGCGTGTCGACGGGTTGCGCGCCCGCGTTGTCGGCGATGCGCGCATCGTCGACATTGATCGCCACGCGCTCCACCGACATCTCAGGGCGCCCGCCCGCCTGCCCCACCGCGATCACCAGCACGGGATTGATCGCGTCGAGCAGGTCGGCCAGCGCATCGTTGGCGGCGCCGAACACGCAGGGCAACTGGCGCGCGACAACGATCGCGGCGTCCAGGTCATCGGGCCCGTTGCCGATGCGCACGCCGTCAAGCGCGCGCACCGCTTCCCAGGAAGGATTGATGGGCTCGCTCTCGAACGGCTCGAAGCCGGTCAGCAGCACGGTACGCATGGCAGGGACTCCCGGCAAGAAGCCCGGTTGCCCGGGCCCCTGGCCAATCATTCGCGGCGGGGCCGCGTTCTTACATCAGGAAATACAGCAGCACGATATTGGCCACCAGGACCATCAGCGCGGTTGGCACCTGCGCCCGGATCACGGCGTTCTTGTCATCAAGCTCCAGCAGCGCGGCCGGCACGATGTTGAAGTTGGCCGCCATCGGCGTCATCAGCGTGCCGCAGTAGCCGGAGAACATGCCGATGGCCGCCATCACCGCCGGGTTGCCGTGGAACATGTTCACCAGGATGGGCACGCCGATGCCGCCGGTCATCACCGGGAAGGCGGCAAAGCCATTGCCCATGATCACGGTAAAGAGCGCCATGCCCACGCAATACACCACCACGGCCACGAGCTTGTAGTCCATGTTGATATAGGCCGTGGTCAGGTGCGCCACCGCCTTGCCCACGCCGGCATCGGCGAACACCAGGCCCAGCATGGCCAGCATCTGCGGCAGCACCAGCGCCCAGCCTAGCGACTCGGTCAGCCGGCGCGATTCGCGCACGCCCTGCACCACCGTGTCGCGGGTGAGCCAGCACGCCACGCCCAGCGCCACCAGGCAACCAATGCCAAGCGAGACGAAGGTGACGTTCTTGGGATCGAGCAGCGCCAGGCCGGCGACCTTCACGTCCTTGAACAGCAGCGTGCCGATCACGGTCACCAGGGGAATCAGCAGTGCCGGGATGAACAGCTTGTTGCCCAGGCGCTTGGCCGAGGCGCGGCGCTCGGCCTCCGGCAGCGTGCCGTGCTTGCCGTGGCCCACGCCACCAAAGCCCGCGATCAGCGCCATCACCACGGCGCCGATGCCGACGATGGCCGGCGGCAGCTTGTCGCCGATCAGGAAGACCAGCGCATACAGCGCCCAGAACAAACCCGTGCTGAGCCGGCGCGGATGGTCGCGGTCGGCGAAAGTCATCAACGCCGTGATGGCCAGCACCAGGCCGGCGAGCCAGTAGAGATAGTCGATGGAAATGATCATGGCTTACTCCCCGCTCTTGGCCGCCGAGGCAGCGCCAGCCGTTGCAGCGGACTTGCCGCCCACTTCGCGCTCCAGCCACATGTCCAGGCGCTTGAGGCGCACGGCGTGGATCAGGAAGGCGCAGATCGCGGTGGGGATGCCCCACACGGCGATATGCAGCGGTTCCACGTCGATGTTGGACGACAGCAAGAAGGTGTGCATCAGCGCGATGGCGCCGAAGGCCACAAAGATGTCTTCGCCAAAGAACAGGCCGACGTTATCGGTGGCCGCGCAGAAGGCCAGCACGCGCTGGCGGATCGGCTCGGGCAGCTTGCCGAAGCGGGTCTCGGCCGCGCCTTCGGCCATCGGGGCCAGCAGCGGGCGCACCATCTGCGGATGGCCGCCGAGGCTGGTCAGGCCCACCGCGGCGGTAAGCTCGCGCACGCCGAGGTAGACGATCAGCAGGCGTCCCACGGTGGCCGACGCGATGCGCGAGATCCACGCCTGCGCGTGCTCGCGCAGCCCGTGGCGCTCGAGCAGGCCGATCACCGCCAGCGGCAGCAGGATGATGAGCGGCAGGTTGCGCGTCTTGACGAAGGCGGTGCCGATCGCCGTGAAGATCTGCATGACCGGCATGGTTGCCGCCAGCCCGGTAGCGATGGCGGCAAGCGCCACCACCATCATGGGGTTGAAGCGCAGCACGAAGCCAAGGATGATGATACCGACCCCGACTAGGGGCCAGAGGTTGACTGCCTGTTCCATGAGAGACACCAATAGAGTGTGATGGAGGCGAGTGCCCTCGCGTCGCGTCATGCTGCTCGACACCCGCGCGGGGCACAGTGAAAACCGGAAGCCTGGGGGCGCGTCCGTTAGGTGTGGCGTGCCCCTCAGACTCCGGCGCGGATTGCGATGCCTTCGGCGCCGAGCCGCTCGCGGATGCGGCGCGCAAAGGCAAGCGCGTGTGCGCCGTCGCCGTGCAGACACACGGTTTCGGCGCGAATCGATACATAGGTGCCGTCGATGGCGCGCACGCGCTGCTCGCGCACCATGTCCAGCGTCTGGCCCAGTGCCACGTTCTCGTCCTCATGCAGCGCGCCGGGCGTGCCGCGCTTGACCAGCGAGCCGTCGGGGTTGTAGCCGCGGTCGGCGAAGACTTCTTCCTTGACCTTCAGGCCGGCTTCGCGCGCCACCTTCACCATGACGCTGCCGGCCAGGCCGAAGAAGACCAGGTCGGAGTCGAAGTCGCGCACCGCGCGCACGATGGCGTCGGCCAGCTTGGGATCCTTGGCTGCCTGGTTGTAGAGCGCGCCGTGCGCCTTCACGTGGGCCAGTTGGCCGCCTTGGGCGCGCACCAGCGCGGCCAGGGCGCCGATCTGGTAGAGCGTGTTCGCGTACACCACCTCGGGATCGAGCTGCATCTCGGTGCGGCCGAAGTTCTCGCGGTCGGGATAGCTCGGATGCGCGCCGATGGCGACGCCCTGCTCCAGGGCCCACTTCACGGTCTGCAGCATGGTGGCGGCGTCACCGGCGTGCCAGCCGCAGGCCACGTTGGCCGAGCTGATCAGCCCCAGCAATTCGCGGTCGTTGCCGCAGCCTTCGCCGAGGTCGGCGTTCAGGTCGATATGCATTGCGTTGCTCCTCACCGGTCTTGCGGCTTGTGTTGAGGTTTTGGGGTTGCTGTCGTTTCTGTCGTTCGGTCGTTCTGAGGTTCCGTCGTTGCGCGTTTGGCGGCTCAGGCCACGGCAGCGCGGGTACGCGTGCGCCGCCGCGAGGCGATCGCCATGCCGTCACCCTGCCACTGCAGCGCCTGGTCCAGTTGCTGCAGGTACCGGTCCAGCTCGGCCTGCGCCGCGGCGGCCTCATCCAGCGTGACGCGCACGAAGCGCACCGGCGCACCCAGCGGCACCTGCGCCAGCCGCCACAGGTCGGCGCCGATCACCACGCCGATCTTGGGATAACCGCCGGTGGTCTGCGCGTCGGCCATCAGCACGATGGGCTGGCCAGCCGGCGGCACCTGGACCACGCCCGGCAGCACGCCATGCGAGAGCAGCTCGGCCGCGCGCTCGGGCTGGCGCGCCAGGGCCGGGCCTTGCAGGCGCAGGCCCATGCGGTTGCTGTTGGGGGTGACGATCCAGTCGGACTGCCACAGCGCTTCGCGCGCGGCGGCGTCGAAATCCTCGTACTCGATGCCGGTCAACATGCGGATCGGCATCGCGTCGCCGAGCTTCTTCACCGGCAGCGCCCAGGATGGCGCCTGCACGCCCAGCCAGTCGCTGTCCTCGGCTACGCCGGGCCGGCCCGCATCCAGGCGGTCGCCTTCATGCAGGGCGCGGCCACCCAGGCCGCCAAAGCCGGCCTTGAGGTCGGTGCTGCGCGAGCCCATCACCGGCGCGACAGCGATGCCGCCCGCCACGCACAGATAGGTACGGGTGCCGCCCTGCGCCGCCGACAGCGTCAGCGTTTCGCCGCGGCGCACGTCGAAGGCATGCCACGACCAGACCGGCACACCGTCCAGGTTGGCCCGGCATTCGGCGCCGGTCAGCGCCACGCGCATGTCGGCATGGAAACGCACGGCGGCGCGGCCCAGCGTGAATTCGATGGCGGCGTCGCCCGCCGGATTGCCCAGCAGGCGGTTGCCGATGGTGAGCGCGACGGCATCGAGCGCGCCTGCGGTGCCCACGCCAAAGCGGCGAAAGCCGGGACGGCCAAGGTCCTGGACCGAGGCCAGCGCGCCGGGTCGGGTGATTTCGATCATGGCAGCAGCGCCTCGACGACAAAGCGCACGGTATCCCCGGGCGCGAACAGGGAAGGCGGATCGCGGTCTGCCAGGAAGAGTTGGCTGGTGGTTTGCCCGATCAATTGCCAGCCGCCGGGGGCGGCTGCCGGGTAGATGCCGGTCTGCTCGCCGCCGATGCCGACCGTGCCCGCGGGCACGGACAAACGCGGCTCGCGCCGGCGCGGCGTGGCCAGCGCCGGGTCCAGGCCGCCCATATAGGCAAAGCCGGGCTGGAAGCCGAGGAAGTAGACGACGTACTCGCCCGCGCTGTGGCGGCGTACCACTTCCTGCACCGTAAGGCCCGTATGCGCCGCGACTTCAGCCAGGTCGGGGCCATGCTCGCCGCCGTAGCGCACCGGGATCTCGACCAGCTTGCCGGTGGCGGCACGCGCTTCACCGGAAGCCCAGGCGAGCTTCAGGTTGCGTTCCAGCGCTTCGGGATCGGCTTCGCGGTCGAACACCACGGTGAGATTGTTCATGCCCGGCACCGCATCGACCACGCCGCGCCACTCGGCCGCGCGCTGGGCCATGGCCCAGATACGTCGCTGTACATCGAGCGAGGCCGGCGGGGACACGCTGCACAGCAGTGCTTGCTCGGCCAGGCGGTGAACGGAACATCGGGTCATGGGCGGCACCAGCGGGGGGACCTGTCTTGCAGTGTAGGCGGGCGCGCTGTACTAGTCAGGCGCGGTGCCGGCTGCGACGGGTCCGAGAGTGAGATCGCTATTTCATCGATGATTTATCGATAAATTCATAATAACCAAACAAGAAGATGCTGTGGCTAGGTGTTGACCCTAGGCACGAGGTGCTACGTCTTCATGCGGGATAGCGTTGGCGCACCGCCTCGGTGCGGGTGCCGGACGCGGCGATTGGATCCGGTGCAGGAGCGCCCGGTGCGGCGCTTGCGTCGTATCGGCCCTGCTCGATATGGGTGCGCGCGGACACACCGGGCCAGACTTGCCGGAGAGGAGAGATTTCAGGAAAACTTGGCTGGCCGTGGCGCGAATGCAACGCCAGGAGGGCCCGCAACGGGGTGCCGCGGGCGAAAAAACGGCCGGGTGGATACCGGCCGATCGAACTGCTCACAACGTTGACCCCGCGCTGGGTGGTCTCCCCTCTCCCGCTTGCGGGAGAGGGGGCGGGGGAGAGGGCGGGCGCTCGTTATACCGTCGTGCTGGACAAAACCGAGGGCTCCGCTTCAAGTGGCTCCTAGCTAAGCCACCCCTCTCCCCAGCCCTCTCCCCCTGAGGGGAGAGGGAGCGACAGCCGTCGTCATGGCGCGGGGTTTTGGCCCGTTCGGCCTCAGGCGAACCCGGCCTTATGCGCCTGCTCGTCCGCGTGGTAGGAGCTGCGCACCATGGCGCCCACGGCGGCATGGGTGAAGCCCATCTTGTAGGCCTCGGCCTCGAACATCTTGAAGGTGTCCGGATGCACGTAGCGCATCACCGGCAGGTGGTGGCCCGACGGCGCCAGGTACTGGCCGATGGTCAGCATGTCGATGTCGTGGGCGCGCATGTCGCGCATGACTTCGAGGATTTCCTCGTCGGTCTCGCCCAGGCCCACCATCAAGCCGGACTTGGTGGCCACGGCCGGATTGCGGCGCTTGAACTCTTGCAGAAGCTTGAGCGAGTGCGCGTAGTCGGCGCCCGGGCGGGCCTGCTTGTACAGACGGGGCACGGTTTCCATGTTGTGGTTCATCACGTCCGGCGGGCCGGCTTGCAGGATGTCCAGCGCCTTGTCCAGACGGCCGCGGAAGTCCGGCACCAGCACTTCGATGCGGGTGGCCGGCGACAGCTCGCGGGTCAGCGTGATGCAATCGACAAAGTGCTGGGCGCCGCCGTCGCGCAGGTCGTCGCGGTCAACGCTGGTGATCACCACATAGTTCAGCTTGAGCTGGGCGATGGTGCGGGCCAGGTTGCCCGGCTCGTTGGCATCCAGCGGATCGGGACGGCCGTGGCCCACGTCGCAGAACGGGCAGCGGCGGGTGCACTTGTCGCCCATGATCATGAACGTGGCGGTGCCCTTGCCGAAGCACTCGCCGATGTTCGGGCAGCTGGCTTCCTCACATACCGTCACCAGGTTGTTGGCGCGCAGGATGTCCTTGATCTCATAGAAGCGCGAGCTGCCCGTGGCCGCCTTGACGCGGATCCACTCGGGCTTCTTGAGCTTCTCGGCCGGCACGATCTTGATGGGGATGCGCGCGGTCTTGTCCGCCGACTTCTGCTTGCGGGTCGGGTCGTACTGCTCCGCCTGGGGTTGCGGGGCTTCGCTGGAAGTGGCGATCAGGGCGTCGCTCATAGAGTTCTCCGCACGCGCGGTGCGTGCATATTCGGCTGGATGACTAAGTGGCCAGGGCCGCGGCGGTATTCCGTTGGGCCGCCAGGGCGCGCTCTTGCGCCTCTGCCAGCACTTCACACAGCGCCGCCGCAAGGCGCCGCGCGATATCGGCTTGTTGTGCCGCGGTCACGGGCAAGCGGGACGCACCCGCCGCATCGGCCACCGCGAAGGTGGCGCCCGCCGTTGCCATGTCGACCGTTTCCAGGCCGGCATAGCCGCAGGGGTTGATGCGCAGGAAGGGCGCGAGGTCCATCTGCACGTTGAGGCTGACGCCGTGATAGCTGCAGCCATTGCGGATCTTGAGTCCGAGCGCGGCGATCTTGGCGCCCTGGTGCTGGCCTTCGGAAAGGTAGATACCAGGCGCGCCGGGCTTGCGTTCGGCTGCGAGATTATACGCCGCGAGCGTATCCAGCACGGCCTGCTCGATCGCATGGACGAGTTCGCGCACCATCAGGTGGCGGCGGCGCAGGTCGAGCAACAGATAGGCCACGACCTGGCCAGGACCGTGATAAGTGACCTGACCGCCACGATCGATCCGCACGATGGGGATCGCATCGTCAGGGGCCAGAACATGCGCAGGATCTCCCGCCTGGCCGAGGGTATAGACCGGGGGATGCTCGACCAGCCAGATCTGGTCGGGAGTGTCGGGGGTGCGTGCGGCGGTAAAGGCGCGCATCGCGTCGAAACAGGGTTCGTACTCTTGCCGGCCCTGCTCGATGACTTGTATCGATTGCATCCCGGCAGTTTAGCGAAAAGGGGCGGATCTCACAGGAGGCCGCCCCTTTTCTGGTGTGTCTTTCGGTGTGTCTTTATGACGTTGGCGCTGCGTCCTTGCTTGCCGGCCTGGAATGGATCAGCCGCAGATGGCCACGCACGCGGCCATCTGCATCGGTATCCGCTGGCTCAGGAGGCCGTGACCTGGTCCTGGTTAGGCGTCCACTCGGTGCCTCGAACCAAACGCCGCGCCATGCGCGCCACCAGGTGCGACACATTGGTTGCCGGCCGGCGGGCTTCAGCGATCAGGGCCAGCCGTACCGGCTCTGCCGCGCGCGGGTCCACGCTCAGCGTGATTTCGTCGCCGCTGTTAAGCAGCAGGCTACCGCCGCAACGCAGCCAGTAGTCTTCCGAATCGCCTTCGCGGGTGACCCAGACGTCGGTCCCCGTGGCCTCTTCCACACGCAGGCGCTGGCCGGCGTGGATGGAAAGGGAGGTAACTTCGCCCGGGCTCAGGGTGAACAGGGTCGTTGTGAGCAATGTTTTCATGTTGGGCATCCTTCGCTGACATCGTCGGCTGCCTCGCCCGCTTGCCCGGAATGGGCGGCCGCCGATCAGCTCAGCCCTGGCAGGCTTATGCTTGGTCTTGCCTGGTACTGGATCGGCACCGGTGCGGGTAGCGCCCCGATGCATTGCATTCTAGTGATTGCCGGTCCTCTTCCAAAACGATATATTTTCCTTGTTCTTGTTAGGTACACTCACATAAGACGAGGTGGATGATGGCGCTGAAGGGAGCATGGGAGAGAGATTTGCCACGTGGCTGGCATCGCGAGCTGCCGCGCCTGCCGGGGCTGACCGCGCTGCGCGCGTTCGAGGCAGCCGCCCGCCACGAGAGCTTTTCGCGCGCGGCCACCGAACTGTTCGTCACCCACGGCGCGGTCAGCCACCAGATCCGCGCGCTGGAGGAAGAGCTGGGGCAGGCCCTGTTCGAGCGCAACGGCAAGCGTGTGACCCTGACACCCGGCGGCCGGGCCTACGCCGGGCGCGTGCGCGAAGCCCTGCTGGAGATCGCCGATGCCACCCGTGCGCTGCAGGCCGGGAACCGCGACAAGCGCCTCACCATCAGCACCATGCCGTCGTTTGCCGCGCGCTGGCTCACGCCGCGCATCGGCAGCTTTATCGAGCAGCACCCCGAGCTGGACGTGGAGCTGCTGTCGTCCAACACGCTGGTGGATTTCGGGCGCGAGGAAGTCGACATCGCGTTGCGCATGGGCAGCGGCGACTATCCCGGCCTGTATGTGGAGAAGCTGCTGGACGACGTGTTCTTCCCGGTCTGCAGCCCGGCCTTCAACGGCGGCAAGCTGCCGGCACGGCCGCAGGACATGGAAGGCATGTCGCTGCTGCGCGGCGAGGGCGATCCGTGGAAGCCGTGGTTCGAAGCCGCCGGCCTGGACTGGCCGGAGCCGCGCAAGGGCCTGCTGCTGGAGGACTCCTCGCTGCTGCTGCAGGCAGCCGCCGCGGGCCAAGGCATTGCGCTGATCCGCTCGTCGCTGGCCTATAACGACCTGCTGTCGGGGCGCGTGGTGCGGCTCTTCGATGTGAGCATTACCTGCCCGTGGCTGCTCTACTTCGTCTGCTCGGCAGGCATGCTGGAAGCGCCCAAGGTAAAGGCCTTCCGCGCCTGGCTGCTGCCGGAGATGGAAGCCTTCCGGGGCATCCTGGCGCAGTGGGAGGGCTAGTCGCCCTTGCCGGCTTCTGCGTCTTTTGCGACTTCGGCGTCCTTGCCCTCATCCGCGGCCTTCGGCGCGGCCACCGGGGCAACTACCGGAGCAACCACTGGCGCCGGCCCTGAGTGCGCCCTGCCCGCGCGCGGGTGCGCCTTGTCGTAGACCTTGGCCAGGTGCTGGAAATCCAGCGCGGTATAGATCTGGGTGGTGGCCACGCTGGCGTGCCCGAGCATTTCCTGCACCGCGCGCAGGTCGCCAGAGGATTGCAATACGTGGGTGGCGAAGGAGTGCCGCAGCATGTGCGGATGCACGTCGGTCGGCACGCCGGCCCGGATCGCCTGCTGCTTGATGCGCAACTGCACCGTACGTGCGGGCAAGCGCCGCCCGCGCACGCTCAGGAACAGCGCATGCGCATCATCGGGCAGCGCGCCGGGGCGCAGCAGCTCCGGGCGCACCGCCAGCCACGCGCGCAGCGCTTCCATGGCCTTGCTGCCGACAGGCACGGTACGCCGTCGCGAGCCCTTGCCGATCACCGTGACCTCAGCGCCGTCCATGTCGATCCAGCCGGCGGAGCGGTATTCCCCATCCTCGGCATAGCGCGCGTCCAGCTGCACCAGCTCCGACACGCGCAGGCCGCTGGAATAGAACAACTCGTAGACAGCTTGGTCGCGCCGACCCTCGGCGCCGTCGCCCGCGTTGTGCGAGACCAGCGCCACCGCGTGCTCCACCGACAAGGCCTTGGGCAGCCGGTGCCCGGATTTTGGCGCGCGCACGCCGTCCACCGGGTTGGCCTGCACGCCCAGGCCATGGCGCGCGGCCCACAAAAAAAAGCCACGCCACGCCGACAGCGTGCGGGCAATGCTGGTGCCGGCCAGGCCGCCGCCGTGCATGCGCGCGGCAAAGGCGCGGATATGGTGGGTCTGCAGCGACAACAGCGCAATGCCCGGCGCATGGCGTGCGGCGTGCGCTTGCAGCACAGACAGGTCGCGGGCGTAGTTGGTCAGTGTGTGGACAGCCAGCTTGCGGCTGCTGGCGAGCCACTCCAGATAGCGCAGCACGACCGGATCGGGCGGCGGCTTGTCGAGTGGCGCCTCGGCGGCCTCCTTGCGCGCGGCCGGCTTCTTCGCCGCGGGCGAAGCGGCCTTGCGCGCGCGGCTCGGCTCCATCAGTCGCGCAGGCGGTTCAGCGCGGCACCAGCCACTTCGCCGATCTGCGCCAGATAGGCCGTGCCCATGCCCTCGTGGAAGCGCCGCGGCTCGGGCGAGCCCAGCACCAGCAAGCCAAAGGCCGCGCCGAGCGTCCCGGCGTCGCGCGTGGGCACGCGCAGCGTCACCATGGCCAGCGAGGCGATATCGTCGCGCTCCAGCCACGCCGCGGCCTCGAAGCCACTGTTGGCGCCGCAATACGGCGCGCGCAGGCCCTCGGCAAACAGGCGGACGTCTTCGCTCGCGCCCTGCGCCACTTCCATGTGCGCGTAGCTCTGCGCCACATTCCACAGCTTGAGGGCCACGCCGGGCACGTCGAACACTTGCTGCAGGCCGTCCTGCACCGCATACGGCAGCGCGTGCGAGTCCGCCTCGGCCAGCAAGCGCAACTGCCAGGCGTGCATGCGCTGCTGGGTGCGGTCGTTGTCATGGCCGTGGCGAACCAGGTCCGCCAGCTTCAGCTCCAGGCCTTTGTTTTTCTCGCGCAGGATTTCCATCTGGCGCTCCTGCAGCGACACCGCGCGGTGGCTGTGCGGGCTGGTGAGTTGCACCGCGGCCAGCAGTTCGGCGTTGTCTTCGAAGAACTGGGGATTGGTCTGCAGGTAGGAGGCAACTTCTTGGGCGTTCATTGGCTTCAACCGGATTGTTTGGGGGGCAGTGTAGCAAATGGTTAGGGGGAAATTTTGGGGGAGTGGTCGGCGTTGGTTTTTGGGCGCAAGGGCTCGGATGTGTGGGCTCGTTGGTTCGTCTCTATCGGCGTTGGCCTTTGCACCCAACAGCCATACGACATCCCCCTGCGGGGGCTGCCGGTCACTCTTCTTTGCGTCGGCAAAGAAGACTAACGAGAAGAAAGCCGACCCTGCCGGGCGCAGAGCAATAAGGCTCATGGGCCTCGGTGGTTGCGTCGTACTGCCCGGAGTGCCGGCGGGCTTCTGCCGGTACCGGCTTGACTGGCCACGATCCTGCCAGCTTCCGGGATGCGTGGTGAGGCCCCCGGTAGCAGGCACCACTTGCTTCAAGCCGTCTGTCGCTCGCGGCGTGGCCGGCCACGAAGTTGCAGGCGCACCGGTTCCGTCGTGGGCGCGGTGGCACCGGATTGATACGCCCACGACCCTGACCACCGCGCCCGCCCCACCACGAAACCATTGACGGGTGATGTGTCGTGATGGCGCGCGCCGGTAACGGCAGATGGTGGAATGCTCACCGGGCAAAGCGATCAGGGGCACCACCACGTGACCATTGGGTAATGCAGTAGCGATGCCCTATGGGCCGGTAGGATCCGCCAGCCAACACTCAGGGCCGTACGACGCAACCACAGCCCCACATAAGCCCGATTGCTCTGCCCCCGGCAGGGTCGGCTTTCTTCTCGTTAGTCTTCTTTGCCGACGCAAAGAAGAGTGACCGGCAGCCCCCGCAGGGGGATGTCGTACGGCTGTTGGGTGCAAGAGCCAACACCGCTCAAAGAAAAAGCGAAAGCCCCCCCAAAAGCCACTACCCCCCCTACACCCCCTCCCCCCCTTACGCCCCCAACTTCCTCTTCAGCAACTCATTCACCTGAGCAGGATTCCCCTTGCCCTTGGTGGCCTTCATGGCCTGCCCCACCAGCGCGTTGAACGCCTTCTCCTTGCCAGCACGGAACTCCTCCACCGACTTCGCATTGGCAGCCAGCACGTCGTCGATGATCTTTTCCAGCTCGCCCGAGTCGGACATCTGCTTGAGGCCCTTGGCCGCGATGATGGCGTCGGCGTCGGCACCTTCTTCGCCTGCCCACATGGCCGGGAAGACATCCTTCTTGGCCGTGTTGTTGGACACCGTGCCATCGGCAATGCGCACCAGCAGCTTGGCCAGCTGGGCCGGCTTGACCGGGGCGGCTTCCAGCGCGATGCCTTCGCGGTTGAGCAGCGACGACACGTCGCCCATCAGCCAGTTGGCAGCCGGCTTGGCATTGGCCGCGCCAGCTTCAGCGACCACCGCCTCGAAATAGTTCGCGAGCGACTTGGAGGCGGTCAGCACGCTGGCGTCGTAGGCGGACAGGCCGTATTGCGACACCAGGCGCGCTTGCATGGCCACCGGCAGCTCCGGCAGCTCGGACTTCACGCGCGCGATCCAGGCGGCGTCGATCTCCAGCGGCAGCAGGTCGGGGTCGGGGAAGTAGCGGTAATCGTGCGCGTCTTCCTTGGTGCGCATGGCGCGCGTCTCGCCGGTGTCCGGGTCGAATAGCACGGTGGCCTGCTGGATTTCGCGGCCATCCTCGATCTCGGCGATCTGCCACTGGACTTCGTAGTCGATGGCCTGCTGCAGGAAGCGGAACGAGTTCAGGTTCTTGATCTCGCGGCGCGTGCCCAGCTTGGGACTGCCATAGGGGCGCACCGACACGTTGGCGTCGCAGCGGAAGCTGCCTTCCTGCATGTTGCCGTCGCAGATGCCCAGCCACATCACCAGCGCGTGCAGGGCCTTGGCGTAGGCCACGGCCTCGGCCGAGCTGCGCATGTCGGGCTCGGTGACGATCTCCAGCAGCGGCGTGCCGGCGCGGTTCAGGTCGATGCCGGTCATGCCGGCGAAATCTTCGTGCAGCGACTTGCCGGCGTCTTCCTCGAGGTGGGCGCGCGTGAGCTGCACGGTCTTTTCGTAGGTTTCGCCCTTCTTGCCTTCGACCTGGATGCTGATGCTGCCGCCCTGCACCACCGGCAGCTCGTACTGGCTGATCTGGTAGCCCTTGGGCAGGTCGGGGTAGAAGTAATTCTTGCGCGCGAAGATGCTGCGCGGCGCGATGGTGGCGCCGATCGCCAGGCCGAACTGGATGGCGCGCTCGACCGCGCCGCGGTTAAGCACCGGCAACACGCCGGGCAGCGCCAGATCAACCGGCGAGGCTTGCGTGTTCGGCGCCGCGCCGAAGGCGGTGGAGGTACCGGAAAAAATCTTGGAGGCCGTCGACAACTGCGTGTGCGTCTCGAGGCCGATCACCACTTCCCATTGCATGGCGGTATTCCTGTTCGTGTGCTGTATGTGTTGCTACTTGTTTGCTACGTGTGGCTATGTATGGCTACGGTGTTCTTTCACGGATTCGGGCTGGCCAGCCATGAATCCAGTTGCGCCAGCGCCGCATCGCGCGAGATCGGGTCGCCGCCCACGGTCACGCCCTGGCCGTGACGCGAGCCGTTAGGCACATCGCGCCGCACCCGCAGCGGCTCGGTGCCATCAAAGCCGTGATACGCGCCGGGGTAGATCTCCAGGCGAAAACGCGCATCCGGCTGGCGCGCCGCGACCGCCTCGCGCAGCATGGCGCAGCGGGTGGCGGGGGTCCAGTCGTCGGCGCCGCCGGTCAGCAGCAGCAGGGGCGTGCGCAGGCGGTACTCATGCCGCTGTACCGCGCTCTTGCAGCCAGGGTAAAAAGCCACGGCGCGCTCGATCGCCGGTGCGCCCGCCGGCCAGTCGCGGCTGGCGTCGATGGCACTGAGCACCGCCTGCGCGCCGTTGGACCAGCCCAGCAGCACGATATGCGCGGTGTCCACGCCGGGCTGCTGCGCGAGCCACTGTAACGCCGCCAGCACATCGCCGCGCCGCGTGGCGTCGTCGATGTCGCGGCTGTCTATGCGTTCGGTGCAGATGCCATCCGGTTTGCCGCGCGGGCCGAAACTGTCGGGCAGCAGCACCGCGTAGCCGCGCGCGGTCAGCCACTGCACGTACTCGCGGTAACGGCTCTGGAGCGCTGCCGCATCCGCGCCGCCACTGCGGTGCAGCCCGCCGCAGCCGTGCAGCGCAATCACCACGCGTACGGCCGGGACCGGGGCCGCGGCGCTGCGCTGCGGCACGAACCAGTAGCCGCTGAGCGGCTGGCCGCCGTCGGCGCCCGGGAAACGCACCGTCTGCGCCGCCGGCATGGAAGCCTGCGCCAGCACGGCGTGGCTTGCCAGCAGCAAGGCGCATGCGCCCAGGCTGAAGAAGGCCTTCAGGCGAGCGGCGATGCAACCGTGGGCGGCTCGGGACATGGCGTTGAGCGGGTTCATCGGGTCTGCGCGCAACCGCCGCCGCCAGGCTCGAACATCACCGGCCAGGCTTCTTCGTAGATGCCCGGCGAGCAACGCGCCTCGCAATTGGCGTGCGCGAGCGTGACCCGGCGCGGATCCTGCCAGATCATCAGCTTGCAGGCGCTGCCGTCGTTGGCGCGCAGCTCGATATGCGGCTTCTTCTGGGTCTGGCGGAATTCGGCCAGGTTGAAGCTGCACGAGCCGCGCTTGCCCACCCACAGCTTCCATGACAACTGCTGCACGGTGTTGTCCGTCACGCGCACCTGCGCATCCTCGCGAAAGCCGTCTTCCTCGGTGCGGCGGCAATCGCCGGCGAGGTCGATGTCGCGGCTGGCAATCGGCGGGGGCTTGCCGCCAAAGCGCGGCAGCGGGATGCAGGCCGCCAATGCAGCGGCCAGCCCGATGCCGAGCACGATGCGGGACAGCCAGCGCGCTGCGATCATGCCTGCGCGGGCCGGCGCAGGTGCCAGTCCGTTGCCTGCTGGAAGGCGTGCGCCGTTTGCAGCAGCTCGGCCTCGCCAAAGTAGTTGCCGATCAGCTGCAGGCCAACCGGCATGCCACCCTCGCCCAGCCCGCAGGGCACGCTCATGCCGGGCAGGCCGGCCAGGCTGGTCGACAGCGTGAAGATGTCGGCCAGGTACATCTGCACCGGGTCCGCGCTCTTCTCGCCGAGCTTCCACGCCACCGTGGGCGCCACCGGGCCCATGATCACGTCGCACTGGGTGAAGGCGCGCTGGAAATCGTCAGCGATGATGCGGCGGATCTTTTGTGCTTGCAGGTAATAGGCGTCGTAGTAGCCGTGCGACAGCACGTAGGCGCCCACCATAATGCGGCGCTTGACCTCGGGGCCGAAGCCTTCGGCGCGGGTCTTCTTGTACATGTCCATCAGGTCGCGGTACTCGGCGGCGCGATGGCCAAAGCGCACGCCGTCAAAGCGCGACAGGTTGGACGATGCCTCGGCCGGCGCGATCACGTAGTACACGGGGATCGACAGCTCGGTCTTGGGCAGCGACACCTCGACCAGCGTGGCGCCCAGCTTTTCGTACTCGGCAAGCGCCGCGCGCACGGCTTGCTCCACGTCCGCTGCCAGGCCCTTGCCGAAATATTCCTTCGGCAGGCCGATGCGCAGCCCTGACAGCGGCTTGCCGGCGCTGGCGCCCACCCGCGCCTGGCCCAGCAGGCGGGTGTAGTCCTCGTCGACGCCGCCCAGGGCAGGCGCAACGCTGGTGGAGTCGCGCTCGTCGAAGCCGGCCATGCCGCCCAGCAGCATGGCGCAATCCTCGGCGGTATGCGCCATCGGGCCGCCCTGGTCGAGCGAGGAGGCGAAGGCGATCATGCCGTAGCGCGATACGCGCCCATAGGTAGGCTTGATGCCGGTGATGCCGGAGAACGAGGCCGGCTGGCGGATCGAGCCGCCGGTGTCGGTGCCGGTGGCGGCAGGCGCCAGGCCGGCGGCCACGGCGGCCGCAGACCCGCCCGAGGAGCCACCCGGCACGCGGCTGGCGTCCCAGGGGTTCCTGACCGGGCCGAAGTGCGAGTTCTCGTTGGACGAGCCCATCGCGAACTCGTCCATATTGGTCTTGCCCAGCGTGACCATGCCAGCGGCGGCGAGGCGCTCGACCACGGCCGCGTCGAACGGGCTTTCGTAGTTGGCCAGCATGCGCGAGCCCGCCGTGGCGCGCCAGCCACGGGTGACGAACACGTCCTTGTGGGCGATCGGCACGCCGGTCAGCGGGCCGGCTTCGCCGCGCGCGCGGCGCGCGTCGGCGGCGCGGGCCTGCGCCAGGGTGAGTTCGGGGTTGACGTCGACAAAGGCGTTGAGCGCACCCGCCTGCTCGATGCGGGCCAGGTAATCGCGCGCCAGTTCTTCGGCGGAGACGGAGCGTGCCGCCAGCGCGTCGGAAAGCTCGCGCAGGGAGGTCACGGAAGTTGCGGAAAAGGGCATGTCGGTCGGTTTGGCTTGGCAGGTGATGGCTGCCGGCGCAGCCTGGAGGCGGCGCGGCGCAGCCGCTGGGTCGAGGGCCGGGGTGCGTCTGACCTTTATTCGATGACCTTGGGCACCAGGTAGAGGCCGCCTTCGGTGGCCGGGGCGGGACGCTGGTAGTCCTCGCGGCGGCTGGGCTCGGTGACCACGTCGTCGCGCAGCCGCTGCGACATCTCGCGCACCGCGGACAGCGGGTGGGCCAGCGGCACGATGCCGGTGGTGTCGACCGCCTGCATCTGTTCGACCAGGGAGAAGAATTGATTGAGCTGCACAAGCGTCTGCCCGGCCTCGGCATCGTTGATTTCGATGCGGGCAAGGTGGGCGATGCGCTTGACGTCGGATAGGTCGAGAGCCATGGCTTGGGGTCGGTGCGAAAGGCGATGCGGGCGCGGCCGGGGCGGGCCGGGCAAGTGCTGCCGGGAGCGCCCGGGAATCGTCAAAGTTACAGGTTTTTTCGAGGAAGAAGCCCCCGAAACAGGGGGAATTATAAGGTATCATTGCGCGTTGCCATCCTTTGGCCGCGCCTTCGTCACATTGGTGCAAAACCGCCTCCTCCGGAGCATTTCGAGACACTCCGGCGAGACACTCCGGCGGGACACCCCGGCGGCGCACTCCGGCACCCGGGCCAGCCAGCACTGGCCGCGTGGCCCGACCGGCCCGCGCCGGCGCAGGCTTGAAGGCCCCCAAGGGATGACAGACAGGTTCCTCCGATTAGGCCGCCCCCGCCAGCAATTAATTTGTAATTGCAGCGCCGTTCCACCGAACTTTCGCGCGTGGTCTAATCAAAGGTTCCCGTAGAGGCTGCTTTCGCCACCTGGCAAAGCGGCCTTGGCTGGCGGCCCTGGCCCTGGCAGTTCGCAGCGGATGACAACGCGGACTGGCAACGGCGCCGGCCCCACCGGACGACCGGGGGCCTTAATACTACCCGTCGCTATGAATATCGTGGCTGGCCCCGCAGCGGCGCCGGCCACTTCGCATACTCGCGAACCACCAGAAACAGGATTCCTGATGTTCGGATTTCTCCGCAGCTACTTCTCCAACGATCTCGCGATCGACCTCGGCACCGCCAACACCCTGATCTATATGCGTGACAAGGGCATCGTCCTTGACGAGCCGTCCGTGGTCGCCATCCGCCAGGAAGGCGGACCCAACGCCAAGAAGACGATCCAGGCAGTGGGCAAGGAAGCCAAGCAGATGCTGGGCAAGGTGCCGGGCAACATCGAAGCGATCCGCCCGATGAAAGACGGCGTGATCGCCGACTTCACGGTCACCGAGCAGATGCTCAAGCAGTTCATCAAGATGGTGCACGACACCAAGCTGCTGCGCCCCTCGCCGCGCATCATCATCTGCGTGCCCTGCGGCTCGACCCAGGTCGAGCGCCGCGCCATCCGCGAATCGGCGCTGGGCGCCGGCGCCAGCCAGGTGTACCTGATCGAGGAGCCGATGTCGGCCGCGATCGGCGCCGGCCTGCCCGTGTCGGAGCCGTCGGGCTCGATGGTGGTGGATATCGGCGGCGGCACCACCGAGGTGGGCATCATCTCGCTGGGCGGCATGGTCTACAAGGGCTCGGTGCGCGTGGGTGGCGACAAGTTCGACGAAGCCATCGTCAACTACATCCGCCGCAACTATGGCATGCTGATCGGCGAGCAGACCGCCGAAGCCATCAAGAAGGCCATCGGTTCGGCTTTCCCCGGCTCAGAAGTCCGCGAAATGGAAGTCAAGGGCCGCAACCTGTCCGAAGGCATCCCGCGTGCCTTCACGGTGTCGTCCAACGAAATCCTGGAAGCCCTGACCGATCCGCTCAACCAGATCGTGTCGGCCGTCAAGATCGCGCTGGAACAAACCCCGCCGGAACTCGGCGCGGACATCGCCGAGCGCGGCATGATGCTGACCGGCGGCGGCGCGCTGCTGCGCGACCTGGATCGCCTGCTGGCCGAGGAAACCGGCCTGCCGGTGCTGGTCGCCGAAGACCCGCTGACCTGCGTGGTGCGCGGCTCCGGCATGGCGCTCGAGCGCATGGACAAGCTCGGCAGCATCTTTTCTTACGAATAAAGCGTAAGCAGAGGATTCGCACGTGGCGCGACGCGGCCTGCCGGACTACCTGGTCGAGGCAGCGCCTTGCCGCGCTACCCTCCCGACCCCGCCAGTCCCCGTGCACCACACCGCGCCGCGACGCCCCAGCCACTCCGGCTGGCGTGCCGCGGCGCGGTCGTGCCTGTGGCACCGGGGGACCTTTCTGCCAGCGCACGGGTAAATGGATTACACTCCGCCGCCGCTCTTCAAGCAGGGCACTTCCGCCGTTGCGCGCCTCGTCTTCTATGTGACGATCGCGCTGGCGCTGCTCATCGTTGATGCGCGCTTTGACGCCCTGCGCGTGGTGCGCCAGGTTGCCGCCACCGTGCTGATGCCGGTGGAGCGCGCGGTGCTGGTGCCGCGCGACGCGCTGCGCGCCACCTTCGACTACGCCCAGTCATCCGCCACCCTCGCCAGCGAGAACCGCGAGATCAAGCGCCGCATGGTGACCGAGGCCGAGGGTTCGGTGCGCCAGTCCCAGCTCGAGGCCGAGAACAACCAGCTGCGCAAGCTGCTTGGCCTGGTACAGCAGTCGGCCACGCCGGTGACGGCGGCCGAGATCCTGTACGACGCCCGCGACCCTTACAGCCAGCGCATCGTGATCGACCGCGGCAGCCAGCATGGCCTGCGCGCGGGCTACCCCGTGATCGACGAACGCGGCGTGATCGGCCAGGTCACGCGGGTTTCGCCGTTCCAGTCGGAGGTCACGCTGCTGACCGACAAGGAACAGGCCATTCCCGTGCAGGTAGTGCGCAACGGCTTGCGTAGCGTGGCCTTTGGCGGCGCCCGCGCCGGCCTGCTCGACCTGCGCTTCATGGCCGCCTCGGCCGACCTGCAGCAGGGCGACCTGCTGGTGACCTCCGGCCTGGACGGCACCTACCCGCCAGGCCTGCCGGTGGCCAAGATCGTCCAGATCGAGCGCAAGGCCGATACCGCCTTCTCGCGCGTGTACTGCGAACCGGTGGCCGGCGTGCGTTCGCACCGCCAGTTGCTGGTGATCCGCTACGAAGCGCAGTTGCCGCCGCGCGAGTCCATCGACGGCCCACGCGACGCCAAGGAGGCGCGAAGCGTCAGGGCGAACCGCCCGGGCGTGCGGGATGCCGAACGCTCAGGAGAGCGGCCGGCCGAGAAGCCCGCCGACAAACCCGCAGTACAGCCCGCTGACAAGCCCGCTGACAAGCCGGCGCAAAGGCCGGCCGACAAGCCCGCCCCGGCCAAGGAGCCCAAGCGTTGACCAATCCCCAATACCTGCTGCGCCCGGTCAACCCCGCGTTTATCGCGCTGAGTTTCGTGCTGGCCTTCCTGTTCAACCTGATGCCCTGGGGCACCACGCTGTGGGTGCCCGACATGGTGGCGCTGGTGCTGGTGTTCTGGAACATCCACCAGCCGCGCAAGGTCGGCATGGGTGTGGCCTTCGCGCTCGGCCTGCTGATGGACGTGCATGACGCGCGCCTGCTGGGCGAGCACGCCATGGCCTACTCGCTGCTGGCGTACTTCGCCATCACCATCCATCGCCGCGTGCTTTGGTTCACGGTCTATACCCAGGCGCTGCACGTGCTGCCGCTCCTGTTCATCGCCCACGCTGTGCCGGTGCTGATCCGCCTGGCCATGGGCGCGCCGCTGCCCGGCTGGCAATTGCTGCTGGCGCCGGGCATCGAAGCGCTGCTGTGGCCGCTGGCCACCGGCATGCTGCTGGCGCCGCAGCGCCGCAGCGCCGACGTGGACGAAACCCGGCCAATCTGACGCTTTACCCCAACCGAAGTCCCGCCGTGCCCCCTTGGGGGGCGCGGCAAACCGCAAGGCTGACGCAGTACCATGACCGAAATACGCAATGTCGAACAGGAGCTCGGCCGCTTCCGCATCCGCGTAGCGGCGGCGGGCCTGTTTGCCGTGATCTGCTTCGGCCTGCTGTTCAGCCGTTTCCTGTGGCTGCAGTGGTACAAGCATGACCAGTACTCGGCCAAGGCCGAGGACAACCGCATCTCGGTGGCGCCGATCGAGCCCAACCGCGGCATCATCATGGACCGCAACGGCGTGGTGCTGGCGCGCAACTATTCCGCCTACACGCTGGAAATCACCCCGTCCAAGCTGTCCGACACGCTCGACAACACCATCGAGGAACTGGCCCAGCTGATCGACATCCAGCCGCGCGACCGCCGCCGCTTCAAGCGCCTGATGGAGGAGTCGCGCAGCTTCGAAAGCCTGCCGATCCGCAGCCAGCTCACCGATGAGGAAGTGGCACGCTTCTCCGCCCAGCGCTTCCGCTTTCCCGGCGTGGACGTACGCGCCCGGCTGTTCCGCCAGTACCCGATGGGCGAGTCCGCCTCGCACGTGATCGGCTACCTGGGCCGCATCTCGCAGCGCGACCAGGAACGCATCGAGGCCATGGACGAGGCCAACAGCGCCGAAGGCGCCAAATACGATCCGCGCAAGGACGCCGACAACTACAAGGGCTCCAACTACATCGGCAAGATCGGCATCGAGCAAAGCTACGAGACCGAGCTGCACGGCCTGACCGGTTTCGAGGAAGTGGAAGTGAGCGCGGGCGGACGGCCCATCCGCACGCTGTCCACCTCCCCAGCCACGCCCGGCAACAACCTGATCCTGTCGCTCGACATCCGCCTGCAGCAACTGGCCGAGGCGCTGTTTGGCGACAAGCGCGGCGCGCTGGTGGCAATCGAGCCGGCCACAGGCGACATCCTGGCCTTTGTCTCCAAGCCGACCTACGACCCCAACCTGTTCGTCGAAGGCATCGACACCAATACCTGGAACGAGCTCAACGGCTCGCCCGACAAGCCGCTCCTGAACCGCCCGCTGCGCGGCACCTACCCGCCCGGCTCCACCTACAAGCCGTTCATGGCGCTGGCGGCACTCACCACCGGCAAGCGCACCGCGGCCTGGGGCTTCCACGATCCGGGCTCGTTCACGCTCGGCAACCATACCTTCCGCGACGACAAGCCGGGCGGCCACGGCTGGGTGGACATGAACGCCTCCATCATTCAGTCGTGTGACACCTATTACTACATGCTGGCGCGCGACATGGGCGTCAACGGCATCCACGACTTCATGAAGCCGCTGGGCTTCGGCCAGATCACCGGCATCGACATCGAAGGCGAGAGCCGCGGCATCCTGCCCTCCACCGACTGGAAACGCCGCGCCTACCGCAAGCCCGAGCAGCAGAAATGGTATGACGGCGAAACCATCTCGCTGGGGATCGGCCAGGGCTACAACAGTTTCACCATCCTGCAGCTGGCCAACGCCACCTCCATCCTGGTCAACAACGGCATCGCCATGAAGCCCCACCTGGTCAAAGCGGTGGAGGATTCGGTCAGCCGCGAGCGCGAGCTCACCGTGCCCAAGGAAAGCTACCGCCTGCCGCTCAAGCAGTCGGATATCGACGTGATCAAGCGCGCCATGGTCGGCGTGACGCACTCGGGCACCGCCGCCCGCGCGTTCGCCGGCGCCGCCTATGAGTCCGCCGGCAAGACCGGGACGGCGCAGACCTTCACCATGGGCAAGAACGAGAAGTACAACCACCACGCGCTGGACGAGCGCAAGCGCGACCACGCGCTCTATACCGCGTTCGCTCCCGCCGACAACCCGAAGATCGCGCTGGCGATGATCGTGGAAAACGCCGGCTTCGGCGGTGCCGTGGCCGCGCCGATCGCACGCAAGGTGATGGATTACTATTTGACGGGCAAGTGGCCGGAAGAACTGGCGAACATCGCCCCGCCCGCGTCCGAACGCGCCGGCGGCAAGCCGCCCGTGGATACGCCCAGCGTGTTTACCACCGGCCACACCGCCAGCATCGCCAGCGCCACCGTCATGGGCGCGAGCGAAGCCGCCGCCACCAGCGAAGGCGCCAGCGTGCCGGCGGCGCGGGTGGCAGCCCGCGCCGGCGCCTCCGCCACGGCCGCCTCTGCCGTGGTGGCGCCGGTGATCGACCCCGCCGCCATCCCGCCCGCCTCGGCGGTGCAGACGCTGGACCAGCGCATGGCGCAGGCCCTCGGCCACAGCCGCCCGGCGCCGCCCCCCGCTCCGGCCGCCTCGCCAGTCATGGCGCCCGCCAGTTCGAAACCCCGCGCCAAACCGGCAACCGCGCCCGCCGCGGCCGGCGGCAACGCTTCACGCTGAAGGAGACGCGCCATGGATCGCCGCCGCGTCCTATCGTTCATCAAGACGGCCCTGACCGGCTTTGACAAGCCACTCGCGCTCATCGTCTTCCTGCTGTTCGCCACCGGCATCGTGGCGCTCTACTCCGCTGCGATCGACATGCCCGGCCGGGTCGAGGACCAGTTGCGCAACATCCTGCTGTCCTACCTGGTGATGTGGGTCATCGCTTACCTGCCAACCCAGACGCTGATGCGGGTGGCGGTGCCGCTCTATACGATCGGCGTGGCCCTGCTGGTGGCGGTGGCCATGTTCGGCCTGATCCGCAAGGGCGCGCGGCGCTGGCTCTACGTCGGCATGGTGATCCAGCCCTCCGAGATCATGAAGATCGCCATGCCGCTGATGCTGGCGTGGTACTTCCAGAAGCGGGAGGGCTCGATCAGGTGGTTCGACTTTGTGCTGGCGCTGGTGCTGCTCGGCGTGCCCGTGGGCCTGATCGCCAAGCAGCCCGACCTCGGCACCGGCCTGCTGGTGATGGCTGCCGGCCTCTACGTGATCTATTTCGCCGGCCTGTCGTGGAAGATCATCCTGCCGCTGCTCGCCATCGCGGTGGTCGCCATCACCGCGCTGGTCAGCTTCGAGCACGATATCTGCGCCCCCGGCGTGAACTGGCCGATCCTGCACGACTACCAGCAACACCGCATCTGCACGCTGCTGGACCCCACCACCGACCCGCTCGGCAAGGGCTTCCACACCATCCAGTCCATCATCGCCATCGGCTCCGGCGGGGTGTTCGGCAAAGGCTGGCTCAAGGGCACGCAGACGCACCTCGAGTTCATCCCCGAGAAGCACACCGACTTCATCTTCGCGGTGTTCTCCGAAGAGTTCGGACTGATCGGCAACGCCGTGCTGCTAGTGCTCTACCTGCTGCTGATCTTCCGCGGGCTGTACATTGCGGCCAACGCGCCGACGCTGTTCTCGCGGCTGCTGGCGGGATCGATCACACTGATCTTCTTCACCTATGCCTTTGTGAACATGGGCATGGTGAGCGGCATCCTGCCCGTGGTGGGCGTGCCGTTGCCGCTGCTGAGCTACGGGGGAACGGCGCTGGTGACGCTGGGCATGGGCATCGGGATCCTGATGAGTATCTCGCGGCAAAAGCGGCTGATACAAACATAGCCTGGCGTGCGATTTGGCCGCTGAAATGACACCTTGCTAAGGTATCCTCTCTCCTTTGGAACGTTCACCTCCAAGGGCTCAAATGCGGCGCGTCGTATTCAATCAGAAAGGCGGAGTCGGTAAGTCGACCATCGTCTGCAACCTGGCGGCCATCAGTGCCAGCGAAGGCCTGCGCACCCTGGTCATCGACCTCGATGCGCAAGGCAACTCCAGCCAGTACCTGCTCGGCGCGCACGCTGCCGAGGCCACCCCGACGGTGGCCGACTTCTTCGAGACCGCGCTCACATACAGCTTCAAGCCGCTGGATGTCACCGCGTTCATCCACGCCACGCCGTTCGAAAACCTCGATGTGATGCCTGCCCATCCCGAGCTCGATACGCTGCACGGCAAGCTCGAATCCCGCTACAAGATCTACAAGCTGCGCGACGCGCTGATCGAGCTGGAAGACGCGTACGACGCCATCTACATCGACACCCCGCCCGCGCTGAACTTCTACACCCGCTCCGCGCTGATTGCCGTCCAGCGCTGCCTGATTCCCTTTGACTGCGACGACTTCTCCCGCCGCGCGCTCTACACGCTGCTCGACAACGTGAAAGAGATCCAGCACGACCACAACGCGGACCTGGAAGTCGAAGGGATCGTGATCAACCAGTTCCAGCCGCGCGCCACCTTGCCGGTGCAACTGGTGGAGGAACTGGTCGGCGAAGGGTTGCCGGTGTTGAATTCACGGTTGTCGTCGTCCGTGAAGATCCGGGAGTCGCATCAGCATGCGATGCCGATGATTCACCTGGATCCGAGGCATAAGTTGGCGTTGGAGTATTTGGCGTTGCATCGGGAGTTGGTGGGGTAGCTTTTTTGCTGCGGCGTTGGCCTTTGGACCCAAGGGCCATACGACATCGCCCTGCGGGGTTGGTCGCTGTTTCTTTGAGCGGCGATGGCTTTTGGACCCAACAGCCGTACGACATCCCCCTGCGGGGGCTGCCGGTCACTCTTCTTTGCGTCGGCAAAGAAGACTAACGAGAAGAAAGCCGACCCTGCCGGGCGCAGAGCAATCGCGGGTGCGAGGGACGCTGGTTTCGTCGTATGGCCTCAGTTCTGCGGGCATCTGCCGGTACCGGTTTGAAGGGCCACGACGCTGCCGATTTCCGGAATGCGTGGTGCGGCCCCCGGTAGTGGAGTCTGTGCCCATTCGCCAATCTGCCGTTACCGGCGCGCGCCATCACGATACATCGCCTACCAATGGTTTCGTGGTGGGGCGGGCGCGGTGGTCAAGGTCTCGGGCTAATCAAGGCGGTGCCACCGCGCCCACGACGGAACCGGTGCGCTTGCAACTTCGTGGCCGGCCACGCCGCGAGCGACAGACGGTTTGAAGCAAGTGATGTCTGCTACCGGGGGCCTCACCACACTCACGGCGCTCGTCCTCCGAGACAAAACCACGAAACCAGCCACGCCCGAAACGGCGCAGCCCCTCGCACCGCGAACGGCAGATCTGGGAACGGGCACCGCACACGAGGTCAGGGGCACCACCACGTAACCCATGGGTCATGCAGAAACGATGTCCTTGGGGCCGGTAGGATCGGCCAGCCAACACTCAGGGCCGTACGACGCAACCACCGAGGCCCATGAGCCTTATTGCTCTGCGCCCGGCAGGGTCGGCTTTCTTCTCGTTAGTCTTCTTTGCCGACGCAAAGAAGAGTGACCGGCAGCCCCCGCAGGGGGATGTCGTATGGCCCTTGGGTCCAAAAACCATCACCGCTCAAATAAACAGCGAAAGCCCCCCAAAAGCCACTACCCCCCTTACCCCCCCACCCCCTTCATCAAAAAATCCCGACTAACCCCACCCCCAAGCTCATGGATCCTGCGAAGAAAATCGCTAAGCCACCCATGAATCCCGACAGAAAAAATATCCTCGATCCGAGTGAATTTAAGCTCGGCATGCAGTTTCCCCGCCCGCCGCTCCGTCTCCACTGACTGCCCATTGCGCACCTGCGCCAGCAACGAAACCACCTCCCGCAAACTGGCCGCCAGCGACCGCGGCATATCCGGATGTACGATCAGCAACTCGGCCACGCGCTCCGGCGTGACCACCGAGCGATAGACCTTGCGATACATCTCCAGCCCCGACACGGAGCGCAATACCGCGGCCCACTGGTAGAAATCGTCTTGCTGCAGGCCGAGGTCGGTGGCCTGGAACTTGACGTCGAGAATGCGCGCGGTGTTGTCGGCGCGCTCCAGGAAGGTGCCCAGCCGCATGAAACAGTAGGCTTCGTCCTTGAGCATGGTGCCGGCTTCCACACCACGCGTTAAGTGGGAGCGGAACTTGACCCACTCGAAGAACTGCGCCGGATCTTGGCGCAGGATGCCGTCGGCAACCATCTGCTGGACATCGAGCCAGGTGGTGTTGATGGTCTCCCACAGCGGCGTGGTGAGTGCGCCGCGCACGGCGCGGGCGTTTTCGCGGGCGGCGCGCAGGCAGGACATGATCGACGCCGGGTGGCTCAGGTCGCGCACCATGAAATCGATCACTTCCTCGTGCACGACCGCGCCGTGGTGCGCGGCGAATACCGGCGTGAGCTCCGTCACGTCGAGCATCGCCAGCCAGCCTTGCTGTGCCACCTCGGGTGATTGCGGCAGCATCGAAGCCTGGTAGTTGACGTCGAGCATGCGGGCGGTGTTTTCCGCGCGCTCGGTGTAGCGGGCCATCCAGAACAGGTGGTCGGCGGTGCGGCTTAGCATGATGATTCCCCCTTTTCTCGGCAAACCCAGGCTACTGACAAGCAATTGGCTTGCCAGCCGCTGACCGCGGCGCGGTGCCTACTCGACCGGCAGCACGCTGACCTCCACTTCCACATCGTGCGCGCCGCCGCCCACGATGACGCCGCGCAGCAGCGAGACATCGCTATAGTCGCGCCCGAACGCCAGCGTGACGTGGCTGGTGTCGGCCAGCACGTCGTTGGTGGGATCGAGGTCGACCCAGCCGGCCAGCGGGCAGTACACCGACAGCCACGCATGGGAAGCGTCGGCGCCGATCAGCCTGGGCTGGCCGGGTGGCGGCTCGGTGCACAGGTAGCCGCTGACGTAGCGCGCCGCGAGGCCGAGCGAGCGCAGGCAGCCGATCATGACCTGGGCGAAATCCTGGCACACGCCGCTGCGCAGGCCGAAGGCTTGCAGCGCCGGGGTATCGACCTCGGTGGCCGTGGTCTGGTATTCGAAGTCGGCGTGCACGCGATGCATCAGGTCGATGGCGCCGGCCACCACGGGCACGCCGGGCGCGAAGCTGGCGAGCGCGTAGGCCTTGAGATCGGGATGCAGCGCCACGTTGGGCGAGGCGAAGCAGAACTCGCTTTCCGGCAGGAAGGGCTGCCCGGCGCGAAAGCGCAGCGCGGCGACGGCCGTCTCCCACGGCATGCTGGCGGCGGGGTCGAGCGACGCCCAGCGCGGCGTGACGCTGACTGTGCTCTCGCAGGCGAGCTGCATATAGTCGTGCGGCACGTCGATGGTGAAGTACAGCACGTTGTTGCCGAAGGCGTCGATGTCCGCATGCTGGTGCGACGGCGGCGGCTCGATCTGCGTGCTGTGCGCGTGCACCGCCTGCCATGGGCAGGTCACCGGAAACACCACGGCGCGCTGCTGGGCGTTCTCCACCGGCGCGGAGTAATCGTAGATGGTTTTGTGATGAATCGTCAGCACGGAGGCCACGCGTTCTGGCGCGGGCTCGGCAACGTCTTGCGCCTGGCTCATCGTCGCATTCATGGTTGCGCTCATGGTTGCGCCCCGACGCGGGTGCCGGCCATGCCGGCATGGCTGAAGTAGCGCGCACTGATTTCGTCCGAGAGCTGCACCATCATGTCAGTCAGTTGCTCGCACAGTTGCACCAGATTGGTGTATTTCCCGTCGGCGCCGCGCTGGCATAGTGCTTCCCAGCCGGGCAGCGTCTCCACGGTGGGCAGCCATTGCGGCAGCGGCACGCGCCCTGTGCCGGCCGGGCTGGCCGGCGGCGAGATCTGGCCGAGCTTGACGCGCAGCCGCGCCAGCAAGCCGTAGAGCCCGCGCGGGTTGGTCGGCTCGATCACCAACTGGTCGACCAGCGCGGGCACATCGGAGCGGCCCGGGTACAGCGCGCGGAAGGTCAGCGTGCTGTCGAACAGGTGCAGCAGCAAATCGAAGCAGGTCCGGTGCAGCAGCGCGCCGTTGTGCGCAAACACCCGCAGGAACGTCGAGAGCGTGGCCACGCGCTCGATATGGCGGCCGATAAACAGCAGGCGCCAGGCTTCGTCGCGGGTCATGCGGTCGCCCTGCGCGCCACTGATGGCGGCGAGCTGCATGGAGAGGTGATCCAGCGCCGCCAGCACGCGCGGACGGTCGTAGATGCCCGCGTCGCCGCCACCGCCGGGACTCCCCGCGCAGGCCGCCTCCATGGCATCGCCGAAATCGTTGCGCGCGGCCAGGATGGTGCGCCAGTGATCGTTGGACAGCCGGTTGCGGATTTCGGTGGCGGCGTGCACGTGGCTGGCCAGGTTCTGGCCCACGCTGGTCCAGCCGGCGCTTTGCGCCAGCGCGGACACCAGGCTGCGCTCGAACACACGCAGCGAGGCGCGCGGCTGCGGCGCGCCGGTCGGCAGCAGGCCGCAGGCGAGCACCAGTTCGCCGATCACGTCGAGCGCGCTGTCGTCGCGGTCGTCGCTGCTTTCGATCGAGCCCAGCACCAGGCGGCACAGGCGTACGTTGTTTTCCGCGCGCTCGGCATAGCGGCCGGCCCAGAACAGGTTCTCGGCGGCGCGGCTGGACACCGCCAGCGGCTTGGCCGCCGGCCCGCGCGCCGCGCCGGCCATGGGGAACTGCAGCGGCGTGGCGCCCGGCTGCGCCGGCTGGCTCGACAGCACCCAGGTGTCGACGCTGGAGCCGCCGAGCTGCATCGATACCGCCGGCTGCCCCTCGCCCGCAAGCCGGGTGAAGCCGCCGGGCATCACCTGCCAGCCGCCCCGCCCGTCGGCAATGGCATAGACCCGCAGCATGGCAGCGCGCGAGCCGATATGCGGCCCTTCCCAGCGTGGTGCGTGCGACAGCGGCAGATCGGCCTGGATGGTGAACAGATCCGGCACCTGCTCGATGCGCTCGCGCCAGTCCGCCAGGCGCTGCAGCCCGCGCTCCATGCCCAGGCGCGGGCCTTCCCACGGCTGCGCCATGCCGCGCGGGTAGGTTGGCATCAGGAAGGCTTCGGTGAATTCCCCGAGCGCCTCCTCACGCGCCGTGGCCTCGCCGCACCACCAGCTGGGCACGCCCGGCAGCAGCAATTCCTCGCCCAGCAGCGCGCGGGAAATGGCCGGCAGGAAGCCGTGGATGGCCGGCGTCTCCAGGAAGCCCGAGCCGGGCGCGTTGGACACCAGCACATTGCCCGCGCGCATCGCCTGCAGCAGCCCGGGCACGCCGAGCGTGGAATCCTGGCGCAGCTCGACCGGATCGCAATAGGCGTCGTCCAGGCGGCGCAACACCACATCGACGCGCTCCAGCCCGGCCAGCGTCTTCAGGTACACCACGTCGTTGCGCACCGTCAGGTCCTTGCCCTCGACCAGCGTGATGCCGAGGTAGCGGGCCAGGAAGGTGTGCTCGAAATAGGTTTCGTTGTAGGGCCCCGGGGTGAGCAGCACGATGTGCTTGCTGACCGAGGCGGCGGCGCCCGCCGCGGATTCCGGCGCGGGTGGCTGCGCCGCGGGCTGCTGCGCCAGCGTGGCCACCAGCTGCGAGAACGCGGCGGGCAGGCGCCGCACGCGCAGCTCGCGAAAGGCATCGGCGAACAGGCTGGAGATGATGAGGCGGTTCTCCAGCGCGTAGCCCATGCCGGAAGGCGTCTCCGTGCGGTGGGCCATCACCGTCCAGCCGCCCTCCAAGGTATGCGCGAGGTCCACCGCGACGATGTGCAGGAAGTTGCCGCCCGGCGGCTGGTAGCCCTTGAGCGGGCGCAGGTAGCCGGGATGGCCAAAGACCAGGCCGGCCGGCAGCAACCCCTTGGACAGCAATGCCTGCGGCCCGTAAATGTCGGCCACCATGGCGTTGGCCAGCTCAGCGCGCTGCGCCACGCCGCGCTCGATCCGCTGCCAGTCTTCCTCGCTCACCAGGAAGGGCAGCAGGTCCAGCGCCCAGGCGCGCGCACCGGCCTTGTCCGTGTTGTCGGCGTAGACGTTGTAGGTCACGCCGTTGTCGCGGATCTGGCGCGCCATGGCGGCAGCCTGCTGGTCAAGGCCGTCGATCCCTTCCTCGCCCAGTATCTGGAAAAAGCGCGCCCAGGGCTCGCGCAACCCGTCCCCGCATGCCCCCAGTTCATCAAGGTGCCCGGGCGGCACCGGCCGCGCGCGGTGCATCACCGCGTCGACGGCAGGGGCGGTTTCATCAAAAGGCAGGGACGGCTGAAGAGACACGGGGCGCGGCTTTGGGGGCTGCCGGATCAGCGTTGTCGCAAATCCAGCGTGAACGGAAACTCGAGGCTGCGCCGGGGCGGTTCCACGCGCATCACGCCCGGCGTGTGGCCAAGCGTGAAGAAGCGTGTCAGGCGCCGGCTCTCAGCCTCGTACGCATTAACCGGGAAGGTCTCATAGCTACGCCCGCCCGGATGCGAAACATGATACTGGCATCCACCGATGCTGCGCCCCATCCATGTGTCGACAACGTCGAAAGTCAGCGGCGCATGCGAGGCAATGGTGGGGTGGAGCGCAGACGGCGGCGCCCAGGCGCGGTAGCGCACCCCGGCCACGAACTCGCCGACGCGCCCGGTGGGCTGCAGCGGTACCGCGCGGCCATTGACGGTGACCACATGGCGGCTGTCGTTCATGCCCAGCACACGCACCTCGATGCGCTCGAGCGACGAATCCACATAGCGCACGGTGCCACCGGCACTGCCCTCCTCGCCCATCACGTGCCAGGGTTCGAGCGCGGTGCGCAACGTCAGCGACAGGCCGCCGGCCGCGAGCTCGCCCACGCGCGGGAAGCGGAACTCGAAGTGCGGCGCGAACCAAGCGTTGTCGAACGCGAAGCCGGCTTCGCGCATCTCGGTGAGCACGTCCTCGAAGTCCATCTGCACGAAGGTGCCGAGCAGGAAACGGTCGTGGAGCTCCGTGCCCCAGCGCGTGAGCCGCCCGCGATAAGGCTCGCGCCAGAAGCGGGCCACCAGCGCGCGCAGCAGCAACTGCTGCACCAGGCTCATGCGCGCATGCGGCGGCATCTCGAACGCGCGCAGCTCCAGCAGGCCGAGCCGGCCGGTGGGGCCGTCGGGCGAATAGAGCTTGTCGATGCAGAACTCGCTGCGGTGGGTGTTGCCGGTGACGTCGATGAGGATATTGCGCAGCGCACGGTCGACCAGCCACGGCGGCATGTGCGCGCCGACCCCACCCTCGGCGCCGCAGAGCCGGTCGAGCTGGTGCTGCAGCTCGGCAAAGGCGATCTCGAGCTCGTAGAGCTGGTCGTTGCGCGCCTCATCCACGCGCGGCGCCTGGCTGGTCGGGCCGATGAACATGCCCGAGAACAGGTAGGACAGCGAGGGATGGTTGTGCCAGTACGCAATCAGGCTGGACAGCACATCGGGGCGCCGCAGGAAGGGGCTGTCGGCCGGCGTGGCGCCGCCCAGCACGAAGTGGTTGCCGCCGCCGGTGCCGGTGTGGCGCCCGTCGAGCATGAACTTCTCGGTGCTGAGGTAGGTCTCGTGGGCGGCCTGGTAGAGGAATTCCGTATGGTCGACCAGTTCGTCCCAGTTGGCGGCCGGATGGATGTTGACCTCGATCACGCCGGGATCGGGCGTGACCTGCAGCAGCTTGAGGCGCACGTCGCGCGGCGGCGGGTAGCCTTCGAGCACGATCTTCACGCCCAGCCCGGCGGCGGTGGCTTCCACCGCCGCCAGCAGCTCCAGGTAGTCCTCCAGCACGGTCAGCGGCGGCATGAAGACGTAGAGCATGCCGCGCTTGTCGCCCGCGGCCGCTCTCTCGGCCTTGGGGCCGGCGGCGCGGCTGGGATGGCGCACTTCCACGCACAGCGCAGTACGCGTGATCCAGCCCGCGGATTCGCCGCGCTCGGGCACGCGCGCCAGGTCCGCGGCCAGGGCAGCGGGCGCGGCCGTGCCACCGATCGTGCCCGCCCCCGGCTTGGCCCCGGCAAGCTTGCCGGCACGCGCGGTCGCGGCCGAGCCGGGCGCGGGATAGGCCGCGGTGCTGGCACGGAACTCCGCCGCCTGGCCGGGCTCGGCGCCTTGGCCGGCAAGCCCGGGCAACTGCGCGCGCAGCTGCGCCCCGGTGGGCAGCGGCGAACGCGCCGCGAACGGGTCCTGGTCGAACTGCCACGGGTAGTCGGCCTCGCTGACCCAGGGCAGGGCATCCAGCGGCAGGCGGTAGCCCATCGGCGAATCGCCGGGCAGCAGGTACATGCGGTCGTCGCGGAAGAACCACGGCCCGCTGATCCAGCGGTGGGCGGCCAGCGCCGGGCCATCTTCCAGGCCGGTGCGGCGCAGCGGCAGCACGTAGCCGGTGGGCCGCGCCAGGCCGCCATCGAACACGCGGCGCAGGCGCATGCGCTCCATCTCATCGTCGAGCCGCGCCTCCAGCGGGTCGACGTTGACCGGCAGGCGGCGCTCGCGCCAGAGGTAGTACCAGGTGTCCTCATAGCCGGGCTGCACAAAGCCGGGGTTGAGCCCGAGGCGGTTGGCCAGGCTATCGAGGAAGCGGTGCGCGTCGGCCTCGGTATAGTCGGCCGGCTCGCGCTCATCGGCGAACAGCGACGGGTCCTGCCAGCAGGGCTGGCCGTCGGCGCGCCAGCAGATCGACAAGGCCCAGCGCGGCAATTGCTCGCCCGGGTACCATTTGCCCTGGCCAAAGTGCAGGAAGCCGCCCTTGCCATAGCGCGCGCGCAGTTTATGCACCAGTTCGGTGGCATAGGCGCGCTTGGTGGTGCCGAGCGCATCGGTGTTCCATTCCGCGCCGTCGCGATCCTTGACCGCGACAAAGGTCGGCTCGCCGCCCATGGTCAGGCGCACATCCTGTGCGTTGAGCTGGATATCGACCTCGGCGCCCACGGCCGCCACCGCCTGCCACTGCGCCTCGGTATAGGGCTTGGTCACGCGCGGCGATTCATAGATGCGGGTGATCGACATCTCGTGGTGGAAGGTCACCTCGCTCTTGTCGACCGCGCCGCTGACCGGCGCCGCGCTGCCCGGCTCGGGCGTGCATGCCACCGGGATATGGCCCTCGCCGGCCAGCAGGCCGGAGGTGGGGTCGAGCCCGATCCAGCCCGCGCCCGGCAGGTAGACCTCGCACCATGCGTGCAGGTCGGTGAAGTCCACGTCGGTGCCGCTGGGGCCGTCGATGGATTTCACGTCAGGCGCCAGTTGCAGCAGGTAGCCGGACACGAAGCGCGCGGCCAGCCCCAGGTGGCGCAGCGTCTGCACCAGCAGCCAGCCGGAATCCCGGCACGAGCCGGCGCCCGTCTCCAGCGTCTGCTCCGGCGTCTGCACGCCAGGTTCCATGCGGATCAGGTAGCGGATGTCCTCTTGCAGGCGCTGGTTCAGGGCCACTAGGAAATCGCTCGTGGTCTGCTTGTTGCGCGGAATGCTCTCCACGAAGGCGGCAAAGCGCGGCGTCAGCTCGCCCTTGACCATATAGGGCGCCAGCTCGTAAGCCAGGCCGGGCTCATAGGTGAAGGGAAAATTCTCCGCGTAGGGCTCGAGGAAGAAGTCGAACGGGTTGTAGACCGCCATCTCGACCACCAGGTCGACGGTGATCTTGAACTCGGTGGTCGGCTCGGGGATCACCAGCCGGGCGAGGTAGTTGGCGAACGGGTCCTGCTGCCAGTTCACGAAATGCTGCTCGGGCTCGATGCGCAGCGAATACGAAAGGATCGGCGTGCGGCAGTGCGGGGCAGGACGGAGCCTGACCACCTGCGGCGAAAGCTTCACGGGCCGGTCGTACCGGTAGTGGGTGACATGGTTCAGTGCGACGTGTGTTGCCACTAGTGCCTCCCATTGGCGCAGGTTTCGTGTGGTTCTCTCAAGCAAGAGTTGTACCGCCCCCGGCGGCGCACCCCAGATAGCGGCCGGCGGCGGCCGCCCTTGCATGGCAACATGCCCAGACTACCGCAGCATTACATGGCGCCAGCCTGTTTTGCCTTCAGTCCCTGCTCGATCAGCGAGCGCAGCTTGGCCAGCGCCCCGGGGTCGCCGTGCGCGGCGGCGCGGGCGTACCAGATCTTGGCCTGCTCGATGTCCTTCTCGACCACGCCGGGCTCGCCACGCTCGTAATAGCTGGCAACGATGTACTGGGCACCGCCGTCGCCCGCCGTGGCGGCGCGCGTGTACCACTCGAAGGCCTTGCCGTAGTCCCGCGCGATGCCCCGTCCGGTGAAGTAATTGGTCGCCAGTTCCACCTGGGCCTGCACATGGCCGCCTTCGGCCGCGCGGCGGTACCACTGGTTGGCGGACTCCAGCGAGCGCGGCACCAGCTCGCCGTGCTCGTACATCTCGCCAAAGGTGAACTGGGCCTGCGTCATGTCATTCTCGGCCGCGCGGTGCAGCCAGATCAGCGCCTCCTCCTGGCGCACCGGCGTGCCCTCGCCGCGCAGCAGCATCATGGCGTAGTTGTACTGCGCAAGCCGGTTGCCTTGCTGGGCCGCCTTGGCGAAATCCCGCAAGGCCGAATCGAAGGCGCCGGCGTCGTAGGCGGTCACCGCCTGGCGCGTGAGTTCCTGCGCCGGCGCCGGGGGCTGGCGCGCGGCCTGGGCGTGCTGGAAGGCGAACAGGCAGAGGGGAAGCAGCGCGGCAATGGCGGCGGCGCGCAATCGCGAAGGAAAGCGGGCAGGAAGGTAGGCAGGAAAGCGACGGACAAGCGGCATGGCAGGCTCCAGGCAGGGCACGCGCTGACTCCAAGTCTACAAGTGTAGGACTCCGAAGCCGACAGGTGCAGTCGGAAGCGGCCGGCCAAACCTTACGGTTGGCGCCACCAGTTCTGCGCCGGTTCCGCAGGCGCGGGTACGCTGCTAGGCAGCGCTTGCGCCTGCGCCAGCAGGGCCTCGGCCTGCGTGTGCAGCCTGGACAGGCAACGCGCCAGCACCCGCGCCTCCTCCGGATCCAGGCAGGCGGCCAGGCGGGCGTTGAAGGCCTGGGCCTGCGCAAAGGCAAGCTGGTAGACCGCCTCGCCCTGCTCGCTCAGGGCAAACGCCGCAGCCCGCTTGTCCTGCTCGCGCGTGGCGCGCTGCACCAGCCCGCGCGCCATCAGCGCGTGCACGGCGCGGCTTGCCAGCACCTTGTCCAGCCCGGCGCTTTGCGCCAGCTCCGTCAGGCGCGTGCCTGGCTGCTCGCCGAGAAAGGACAGCATGCGCCACTCACGCCGGCTCACCCCGGCTGCGGCGCGCAGGTGATGCCCGCTGGCTTGCAGGGCAACGCGGGTCAGGTGATAGAGGCGGTAATTGAGGAAGTCCGCCAGACGGGCGGGATGCCGCAGGGTTTCGCCGGCGTCCCGCCCCTGGTCCTCCTGGTCCTCCTGCGCCTGCTCGCCCGCCTGGCTGCCGTTCATGCCGCACCCGCAAATTTAGTTGATTTTGTCAATTATATGGCTGGGTGTTAGCGTCTGTGCCGCTGCCTAAGAACTGGCGGGCGCGTGCCAAGCGCATCCGCCGGGGTACGGCCGGGCAGCCATGCGCCCAGGAACGAAACGCGCACATCGATGCGCGAAATCCTTCTTTGGCGCCCGCGGGCCGTATCGATAAATTGGCCGGCTTCCCGCCGATGCCGAACCAACAGGAGAACCCGTGAAACCCGCCAAACTGCTGCGCGCGCTAGTCCCCACCCTCGCCACCATGACCGCACTGGCCGCCGTGTGCCTGGCCAGCGCGCCGGCCAGCGCCCAGAACGACCGCCCGCTGCGCATCCTGGTGGGCTATCCCGCCGGCGGCACCGCCGACCTGGCCGCCCGCCTCATCGGCGACAAGCTGCGCGAGGAACTCAAGCAAACCGTGGTCATCGAGAACAAGCCCGGCGCTGGCGGCCGCCTGGTCATGGACTATGCGCGCACCCTGCCCGCCGACGGCAACACGCTGGTGGTCGCCAACTCCGCGGTGATGACCATCGCCCCGCTGACCTACCGCAAGCTGAACTACGACATCCAGCGCGATTTCGTGCCGGTGGCACAAACCGCCAACTTCCAGCTGGCCCTGGCCACCGGCCCCGGCACGCCGGCCAAGACGCTGAAGGAGTACATCGAGTGGCTCAAGGCCAGCCCGGCCAAGAACAATTCCTACGCCTCGCCGGCGCTAGGCAGCATTCCTCACTTCTTTGGCTTGCTGATCGGCAAGCAGGTGGGCGTGGAGATGTTGCACGTGCCGTTCAACGGCTCGGCACCGTTGATGAATGCGCTGGTGGGCGGGCAGGTGCCGGCCTCGGTCGATACGCTCGCCGATCTCACCGAGATGCATCGCGCGGGCAAGATCCGCGTCCTGGCGAGCTCGGGGACGCAGCGCTCGGTGGCATTGCCGGATGTGCCCACGTTTACCGAGCTTGGCTACAAGGACATCGAGGGGCTTGGCCGCTACGGGTTCCTGGCGCCGGCCGGCGTGCCGAAGGCAACGATCGACCGGCTGAATGCGGCGATCGTGCATGCGGTGCAGTCGGCGGATCTGAAGGAGCGGTTCCTGAAGCTGGGGCTGGAGCCGCAAACCGGGAGCGCGGAGCAGTTCGGCAAGGTGCTGGCGGCGGATGCCGGACGGTGGGGACCAGTGGTCAAGGCCTCTGGCTATACCGGGGATTAAAAATACCCAGTCGTATTTCATCAAATTTATTCACTCCATGAATGTTATTTTCCACATGGATTGAATAAAAAAAAACTACATCACGTTATTTACCTAATTGATGCTGATCAGGTCAGCGGCCCGACCGGCATCGACAAAGCCATGCCCACCAGAAACACCCTCTTCATCATGTGCGACCAGCTGCGCCAGGATCACCTGGCGTGCTACGGCCACCCCACGCTGCGCACAAAGCACATCGACGCCCTGGCCGCGCGCGGCGTGCGCTTCACCAAGGCGTTCGTCACCTCCGGCGTTTGCGGCCCGAGCCGCATGAGTTTCTACACCGGGCGCTACCCCAGCAGCCACGGCGCCACCTGGAACCGCGTGCCGCTGTCCGTTGGCGAAGTCACGCTGGGCGAATACCTGAAGGACAGCCACCGTGCGCTGGCGCTGGCCGGCAAGACGCACGTGATGCCCGACAACGCCAACATGAAGCGCCTGCATCTCGATGGCGGCAGCGAGCTGGAAACGCTGCTGCGCAGCGGGCACTTTGTCGAAGTCGACCGCCATGACGGCCACCACGCCGAGCCGCACAGCGCTTATGCCGAGTGGCTGCGCAAGCAAGGCTACGACAGCGCCGACCCGTGGACGGACTACGTGATCAGCGCCGAGAATGCGCAGGGCGAGATCGTGTCGGGCTGGCAGATGCGCAATGCCGGCCTGCCGGCACGCGTGGCGCAAGCGCATTCGGAGACGGCTTATACGGTGGGCCAGGCAATGCAGTACATCGCCGCGCGCGGCGACGACCCGTGGGTGTTGCACCTGTCGCTGGTCAAGCCGCACTGGCCCTATATGGCGCCCGCGCCCTACCATGCGGCCTACTCGCTGGACGACTGCCTGCCGCTCAAGCGCCACGAGGCGGAGCTGGACAACCCGCATCCGGTGCTCGACGCGTACCGCACGCAGGAAGAATGCGCCAACTTCATGCGCAGCGAAGTCTCGGACACGGTGCGTCCCGCCTATCAAGGCCTGGTGCAGCAGATCGATGATCGCCTGGGCGAATTGTGGGAACAACTGGAGCGCCTGGGCCGCTGGGAAGACACGCTGATCGTGTTCACGGCAGACCACGGCGACTTCCTGGGCGACCACTGGCTCGGCGAGAAGGAGCAGTTCTACGACACCGTGCAGAACATCCCG
This sequence comes from Cupriavidus sp. GW823-FHT07A04, assembly GCF_058794615.1. Classification (NCBI taxonomy): domain Bacteria; kingdom Pseudomonadati; phylum Pseudomonadota; class Betaproteobacteria; order Burkholderiales; family Burkholderiaceae; genus Cupriavidus; species Cupriavidus sp. GW823-FHT07A04. Next base: position 84,074 of record NZ_JBXAHA010000025.1, on the reverse strand, counting down.
CTCATTGTCTACGACCCCTCGGCCGAAGCCGACGCCACCCGCGGCAGCGCGGATGCGCGCATGGTCTCGGCCGTGGACGTGGTGCCGACCGTGCTGGACGCGCTGGGCCTGCCGCCGGCCGACCATCGCGTGGAAGGCCGCTCGCTGCTGGACCTCACGCGCGAGCGCGGCAATGGCCAGTGGCGGGATTTCGTGGTGTCGGAGCTGGACTACGCGTATCGCGGCGCGCGGATCGCGCTGGGCCGGCAGCCAGGCGAGTGCCGGGCGTGGATGGTGCGCAATGCGCGCTGGAAGTATGTGCACTGGCAGGGTTTCCGCCCGCAGCTGTTCGACCTGGAACGCGACCCGGACGAGTTCTTCGACCTGGGCGAGGATGCCGGCCACGAAGCCATCCGCTCGACGATGCGGCTGCACCTGCTGGAATGGTTCTGCACCCTCAAGCCGCGCACTACGGTGAGCAACGACGAGGTGGCGGCCAAGACCAATGTCTACAAGCAGGCGGGCGTGTTTTTTGGCGTTTGGTGAGGTGGCTTGAATCGTGGCATGCCGCGCCGGGATAGCGCCCGGGATAGCGCCCGGGGTTAAAGATTCCTGCCGGTCTGGCCGTAATACCGGTTAAGCCACCCTGGGCGCTAGTGCCAGGGCAACGGCCAGTAGGGGGGAGCCCGGGCTGACGCCGTAGAATCTTGTCAGGCAAGCAGGGAGATTCCTCGCCACGATCATCGAACGCAACCGCTGCAAGGTTTTGAAATGGGCAATGTAGTCCTGCTCGAGGATGAGGTCGAGCTGCGCGAGGAAATAGCGGCTTTCCTGCAAAAGCGAGGCTGGAAGGTCAGCCAGGCCGGCAGCCTGGCGCAATTCCTGCCGCTGGCCGCGCAGGCCGACATCGCCGTCATCGACGTCATGCTCCCCGACGGCACCGGTTTCGATGCGGCCAGCCGCCTGCGCCGCGAGCGCCCCGGCTGCGGCATCGTCATGCTTACGGCCCGCGGCGAAACGCAGGACAAGCTGCACGGCCTGAACGGCGGGGCGGACCATTATCTGGTCAAGCCGATCAAGCTGCTCGAATTCGACGCCATCCTGCGCGCCTTGAGCCGCCGCGTCGTCTCCAACTGGTGGCTCGACCGACAGGCCAGCACGCTGGTGGCGCCGGCGGGAGCCCGCCTGGCCGTGTCGTCCAACGAGAGCAAGCTGCTCGAAATGCTGGCGCTCCATCCCACCCAGCCCGTCGATCGCCGCCAGATCGCCGAAGGCTTCGGCTTTGACTGGCTGAGCTACGACGAGCGCCGGCTGGAGACCATGGTCAGCCGCCTGCGGCAACGCTGGCGCAGCGAATCGGGCAGCGAATTGCCGCTCAAGACCGCCCACCGCAAGGGCTATACGTTCGCCGCGCCCATCGCGCTAGCCTGAGCCTGCACGCCCGGCGGCGCCGACGGCAGAAAAATCGTGGCGCGGCAGCCCTGCCCGGGCGCACTGTCCAAGGTCAAGGTGCCACCCTGCATTTCCACCATGCGCCGGGCCAGCGACAAGCCAAGCCCGGTCCCCGGTTTCTGGCCGGCATTCTGGCCGCGATAAAAGCGCTCGAATACGCGCGGCAGGTCCGCCGCCTCGATGCCGGGACCGTTGTCCTGCACTTCCAGCACCACGCCTTCGGCCACCTCCCGGCCCCGCAAGACCACCCGGCAGCCCGCGGGCGTGTACTTCACCGCGTTGTCGGCCAGCGTGCGCAATGCCAGCCGCAGCAGGCTGGCGTCGCACAGGAAGGCTTCTGGCAAGCGCTCCCCATCCACCTCCAGCCGGTGCCCCTCTGACAGCAGTTGCGCTGCTGCCGCGGCGTCCTCCAGCAAGTCCGCCAGGCCGGTGGGTGACGGCCGGGAGCCGTGCCGCAGCAATTCGAAGCCATCCTCATGCAGGGAGTCATTGAGCAGCATGGTCAGGCGTTGCGTGGCGCGCAGGATCTTCTGGTACCGGGCCGAGGTCTGCGGGTCATCATGGGCATCGTCCAGGTCCAGATTCTGGGCGGTGGCATCGATCACCGCCAGCGGCGTGCGCAGTTCATGCGAGACCGTGGACAGGAACTGCCGCTGCTCCTCCTGCGCGCGCCGCTCCAGCGACAGCGACGCTTCCACCTGCGCCATGGCGCTCCTGAGCGCCTGGGTGCGCAAGGCAACCTTGACCTCCAGGTCGCGCTCGGCCTGACGGGCCACGCGCAAGGCTTCGGCCTGGGCGGCCTCCTTTTCGGCGCGCATGTCGGTGTAGCGCCAGCTGATGGCCGAATTCATGATGAGCAGGAACGCCATCATGCCCAGGTAGTTGGCGTTGTCGACGAACGCGCCGGGATCGATCGCGCCGACGTTGCGCGCCAGGCGCAGCACGGTGCCGCCAAAGAGCAGGACCAGGACGAACAAAAGCACACGCGCGGCCTTTTGGCCGCGCCAGGTCATCGCCGCGGAAGCGATCAGCAGTATGCCCATGGTGAGCAGGCCCCAGAGCAGCGCCAGTGGGCGTATCCACCAGACGTTGCCCAGCAGCAAGCAGGGGGTCATGACCAGCGCCACCCCCCAGGCCAGCAGCGAAAAACCGATCGCCCAACGCCGCCACGGCGACTCGTACAGGCCCAGGTAGTGCGCCGTGAACAAGGTGCCAAGCGGCGTCGCAAAAAACCAGCTCACCACGTAGACGGCATCGCTCGTCAGCGGCCATCCAGGCAGGAGGTACTGATACGTGAAGCCCTCGGCGGACAGCGAGGTGAACAGATTGGCCAATACCGTCAGGCTGAACAGGCCAAAGGAAAGATTACGCGTGACCCAATAAAACCAGACGCTGGTAATCAGCAAGACCAGGTGCGCTGCGTAGAACAAGCCAAACAGAAGCAGCTCGGTGCCGATAAAGGAAATGAACGCTTCCGGCGACCACGCCACCAGGGGAAAGCTCATCGTGCTGGTACTGCGCACGCGCAAATACAGCGTGACCGGCTTGTCCACCGGCAAGTCGAGCTGAAACACCGGATTGCGGTAATCCACGTCGCGCCCCGCCACCGGCCGCCTGTCGCCGGACACCCGCTGCGCGTATCCGCCCGCCGCTAGCGGCTCGAACAGCGTGACGTCGTCCAGCAACGCCGAGCGCAGCTCCAGCAACCATACCGGCGCGGCTTGCTCCGGGCGCGTCAGGGTGATGCGCAGCCAGACGGCCCCCTTCACGTAGCCAAGGGCGGGAGGGGAGTACTGGGGCTGGAAAGCCGCCGCGAACTCGGGCCGCGATAACTGCTCGATGGTCAGCGCATCCTGCGGATCGCGCAGCAGCTCCCAATGCTCGCCCAGAGAGACCTCTCCCGCCGGCGGCAGACGCATTTCCGCCCATGCGGCGGAGTGGCCGAGCCAGTACAAGAGAACGATCCAGAATAGCCGAAGCATTGTCCCTTCCAGTCGTGTTTCGCGACAAAAGGCCACGACTATAGCCCAGCAAGGATCGGGCTTTTTCACTTTGCCTGGCAATGTCAGGATTTGTCAGTTTTGCGGTGATTCCATTGGATAGGATCGGCGCTGATAAAAGCACTCGACTCCAATTCGCCATGCGTAATCCAGCCCTTCGCGCCCACTGCGATATCCATCATGGCGTCACCGAGGGGAACCAGTCAGCGACGACACCGCAAGACAAAGCGCCGCGGCCCCGCTCAGCCACCCACGGCGCCGTCGCCGTCGTGGGCCTGGCCGCGTTCCTGCTGGCCGTTACCATCGTGCGGACCGACCGGCCCTTCGGCGACAACATGGTCCACTCGGCCCTGTTCATCGTCGGGGTGACGGCGGCGACCATCTTCTTGCTCGACCTGATCTGGCAGAAGGTGCACTTGCGCGCAGCCACCGGCCTGGATTTTTCCCGGGACGATCCGTCGTGGCACCGCAGCCTGACCAAATTTGCGGGCCTGCTTGGCAGCATGGGCTTTGTCGGCCTGCTGTACTGGCTGTTCCCCGAATACCATGCGGCCTTCTACGCGCGCTATTTCTCCATGCTGGCGATCGTGCTGCCGGCCTGGGTCGCGCTGGCGCTGCCCTATTTCTTCTTCGTCGACCGCAAGATGACCCGGCCCCTGGACGGCTACTGGCACATGGGCAAGCTGGTCACGTTGCAGTGGGACAAGATGGATGGCAAGGTGGTGGGGCAGCATCTGCTCGCTTGGTTGATCAAGGGCTTCTTCCTGCCCCTGATGTTCACCTATATGTGCAATGACCTGGCACGCTTCATCGCCGCCGACTTTGCGCTGCTGACGAGCTTCAAGGCCTGGTTCGACCTGCTCTACGGCTTGCTGTACTTCATCGATGTCGGCCTGGTGGTGATGGGGTACCTGATGGCGCTGCGCATCACCGACACGCACGTGCGCTCGGCCGAGCCGTCCATGCTGGGCTGGGCGGTGGCGCTGATATGCTACGAGCCGTTCTGGTCGCTGATCGGGCGGCAGTACCTGCATTACGAGACCGGCCTGCAGTGGGGCGCGTGGCTTTGGAACACACCGCTGCTCTATGGCATCTGGGGCGGTGCGATCCTGGTGCTGACGGCGATCTACGTCTGGGCGACGGTGATCTTCGGCGCGCGGTTCTCGAACCTGACCCACCGGGGCATCATCACCAACGGGCCTTACCGGTGGACCAAGCATCCCGCCTATGTGGCCAAGAACCTGTCCTGGTGGATGATCTCCATCCCCTTCATGGCCCAGGGCTCAGCGGATGAAACACTGCGCCACTGCCTGCTGCTGCTGGCCTTGAATGCCATCTATGCGATGCGGGCCATGACGGAAGAGCGGCATTTGTCCCAGGACCCGGACTATGTGGCTTACGCCAGATGGATCGACCACCACGGCATGTTCCGCTTCCTGCGGCATCTGCCGGTGCTGGGGAATCTGCGCTACAGGCCACCGGTGCCGCTTGAGCCGACCGCCTGACTACCTGACTACCTGACTATACCCATCGGCCGGCACCCTGTTGCCGGCCGATGGCATCACCCCACAAACCGATATCCCACCCCCACCTCCGTCATCAGGTGCGAGGGTTGCGCGGGATCGGTTTCGAGCTTGTGCCGCAGGTGCCCCATGTACACCCGCAGGTAATGGCTGCTCTCCGAGTGCGCCGGCCCCCAGACTTCGCGCAGCAGTTCGCGATGCGTCATGACCTTGCCGCGATGCGCGATCAGCACGGCGAGCAGGCGATACTCGATCGGCGTCAGGTGCACATCCTGCCCGGCGCGGGTGACCACGCGGTTGGCCAGGTCGATCTGCACCTCGCCAAAGCCGATCTGCGGCGTGCCTTGCGGATTGGTCTTGGCGTGGCGGCGCAGCAGCACGCGCACACGCGCGATCAGCTCGCCCACGCCGAAGGGCTTGGTCAGGTAGTCGTCCGCGCCGGCGTCCAGCGCGGCGATCTTGTCGTCCTCGCCGGAGCGCGCCGATAGCACCAGCACCGGCACTTCGGTCCAGGTACGCATCTCGCGGATCAGCGTCATGCCGTCGCCATCGGGCAGGCCCAGGTCGAGGATCACCACGTCGGGCTGGCGCGTGCCGGCATCGATCAGGCCGCGCTTGAGCGTCTCGGCCTCATGCACGGCGCAGCCTTCTGCCTGCAGCGCCTCGCGCACGAAGCGCCGGATATGCGGCTCGTCTTCGACCAGCAAGACAGTCGGCGAAAATTCAAATGCCATTTCAGTTGGACTCCTTGTTTGCTGCATCGTGCGCAACCAGCCCGGCGCCGTTGCCGTGCGTGGCTAGCAGCGCCGATTCAAGTGCCTCGGGCGGCTCGGGCTCGATCGCAGGCGGATTGCCGCGCGGCAGCGCCACGACAAAGCGCGCGCCGGTGTGGTCCGCGTTCACGCTCTCCACCCAGATGCGCCCGCCGTGCGCCTGCACGATGGCCTCGCACACGGCCAGCCCGAGGCCAACGCCCGCGGTCGCGGACTCGCGCTCGCCGCGCGTGAATTTCTGGAAGATCGAGAGCTCTTGCCCGTGCGGCACGCCCGGGCCGTCGTCCGCCACCGCGAGCCGCACCTCCGCTTCGACCACTTCGCCGGAGATGCGGATGCCGGTGCCCGGCGGCGTGTACTTGGCAGCGTTCTCCAGCAGGTTGCACAGCACCCGCTCCATCAGCACCGCATCGCACTCCACCAGCGGCAGCGCCGATAGATCCGCGACCGACACGCGGTGCCGCGACAGCGCATCGCGCATGCCGGCAAGCGCCGCGCCGACCAGCTCTTCGAGCGACTGCCACTCCTTTTGCATGCGCACGTCGCGGCTTTGCAGCCGCGCCATGTCGAGCAGGTTGACCACCATGGTGCGCATGCGCAGCGCTTGCTCGCGCATGGCATCGACGGTTTCCGACAGCGACGGCGGCAGCGGCGGCTCGGTGCGCTGCATGGTCTCGGCCATGCCGATCAGGCTGGTCAACGGTGTGCGCAGATCATGCGAGACGGCGGCCAGCAGCGAGCTGCGCAAGCGTTCCGACTCCATCGACACCAGCGCCTGCTGCGCGACCTCCACGTAATGCAGCCGCTCGATGGCGATGGCGATCAGCGTGGCGAACACGTCGATCTGGCGGCGCCGCTCGGGCCGCGCAAAGGCGCGCCACTCCTGCGGCTCCACCGCCAGCACGCCGCGCGTCTGCATCGGCGCCTTGAGCGGCAGGTAGAGCACGGTGCTGCCCGGCAGCGTATGCGTGCCGGTGCCGGCGGGCTGGCCGTGATCGAACACCCATTGCGCCAGCACGGGATCGATCGCGTCATTGCCGCGTTGCGTGGGGTTGATCACCGGCGGCATCAACCGCCCCTTGGGCGAGACGAGGAAGAACGCCGAGCGCGCGCCAAGCGCGGCTTGCAGGAAGCGGCTGCTGATATCGATGATCTGCTCGGGCATCAAGGCAGCGGACAACTCGCGCGCCAGCTCGTACAGGGTGCGCGCATCGGTCTCGCGCTCCACCGACACCTGGGCCTGCTCGCGCAGCCCGGCGGTAAGCTGGCCGATCACCAGGCCCACCGTCAGCAACACCGCGAACGTCACGAGGTACTGCACGTCGCTCACCGCGAAGGACATGCGCGGCGGCACGAAGAAAAAGTCGAAGGCCGCCACCGACAGCACCGAGGCCAGCGCGGCGGGGCCGCGGCCGTGGCGCAGCGCCACGCCGACCACGGCCGCGAGGAACAACATCGCGATATTGACCAGGTCGAACCACGGCCGCGTCAGCGCCGACAACAAGCTGGCGCCCCCGCACCATGCGACCGCCCACAGGTAGTCGATGCGGTGCGCCACCACGCTGCTGTCGTCGTTGCGCGCCGGATCCTCGCGCACGTCGGCGCGCCCGCCCGCCGGTTGCGCGCGGCCGCGCGTATCGGCGCCCATGGCGTCGGCGGCTACGCGGATCACGTCGATCTCCGGGCAGCCGAGCGCCAGCGAATCGGCAAAGCTATGGCGCCCGAACAGCCAGGCGCGCGCGCCCAGGAACGGCGACAAGCCGAGTGCCAGCAGCGCCCGGCCGCGTGCCAGGAGGCTGCCGCCGCTGCGGCGCCAGTTGCCGGGAGCCCGCCCGACCACCACCTTGGTAAGGTTGTGGCGCCGCACATAACCCGCCACCGCCTGCACGATATCGCTGCCGGCCAGCGTCTCGGTGCGCGCGCCCAGCTCTTCGGCCAGCCGCATCGCCTCCTCGATATTCGCGCGCTCGTGCTCGGCAAGCGGCGCCAGGCGCGGCGTGGCCACCGTGACCACATGCCAGTCGCAATCGAGTTGCCCGGCCAGCCGGCGCGCGCTCTTGACCACCTGCGCGGCATCATCGCCGGTGCCGATGCACGCGAGCACCGCCTCGCGCGTGCGCCATACCGGCCGGATGGATTCGGCATGGCGGTATGCGCGCACGTCGTCGTCGACGCGGTCGGCGGTGCGGCGCAGCGCGAGCTCGCGCAACGCGATCAGGTTGCCCTTGCGGAAAAAATTGGTGGCCGCGGTGCGCGCCTGCTCCGGCAGGTAGACCTTGCCGTCGCGCAGGCGCCGCAGCAATTCGTCGGCGGGCAGGTCCACCAGGATGACTTCGTCGGCGTCATCGAAGACCGTGTCGGGTACCGTCTCCCACACCCGGATGCCGGTGATGCCGCCCACCGCCTCGTTGAGGCTGTCCAGGTGCTGCACGTTGACAGTGGTCCACACATCGATGCCGGCCGAGAGCAGCTCCTCGATGTCCTGCCAGCGCTTGGGGTGGCGGCTGCCGGACGCGTTGGAGTGCGCCAGTTCGTCGACCAGGATCAGCGCCGGGCGCCGGGCCAGCGCGCCGTCCAGGTCGAACTCCTGCAGCACACGGTCGTCGAGCTTGTGATGCGGCATGGCCTTCATCGGCAGCCGCTCCAGCCCCGCGATCAGCGCCTCGGTCTCGGCGCGGCCATGGGTCTCCACCACGCCGATCACGACATCGCTGCCTTGCTCGCGCAGCGCACGCGCTGCGCTCAGCATGGCGAAAGTCTTGCCCACGCCCGCGGAGGCGCCGAAATACACCCGCAGCTTGCCGCGCGCGGCGCGCTCGCCCTCTTGCTGCATGCGTTGCAGCAAGGCATCGGGATCGGGCCGGCCGGGGGCGTCGCGCTGGGCGGTGTCAGGCATGGTGGGGGTCATTGCCCGGGAGGAGGATGGATGAAAACGATTGTGCCACGCCTGAGGTCAAACACCGGCACGAATAACGCACTTCGGGCGCGGGCCGAAGCCGCCGAACGGGCCAAAGCCGCGCGCCATGACGACGGCTGCCTCTCCCTCTCCCCTCATGGGGAGAGGGCCGGGGAGAGGGGCGGTTTGGCTAGGAGCCACTTGAAGCGAAGCCAACGGTTTCATCCGGCCCGCCCCCTCCCCCAGCCCCTCGCCCGCCATGCGGGAGAAGCGAGCAAGCCAGCCGACATGGTTTGCGCACCAACACCTCCCAGACCTGCCAAACCTCACTGCTTCTCGGCATCCAGCGCCAGGTTCAACTGGAGCACATTCACCACCGGATCGCCCATCACCGCAAGCAGCGGCTTTTCCGTGTTGGCCGCAACCAGCGCTTCTACGCGCTCCAGCGGCAAGCCGCGCAACCGGGCCACGCGCACCGCCTGGTACTGCGCCGCGGCCGGGCTGATCTGCGGATCGAGGCCACTGCCGGAAGCCGTGACCAGATCCACCGGCACGGGCGCCTTGTTGCCGGGGTCCGCCTCGCGCAGCGCGTCGATACGGGCGCGCGCGGCATCGGTCAGGGCCGGGTTGCTCGGGCCGAGGTTGGAGCCGCCGGAAGCTGCCGCGTTGTATGGCATGGGCGCGGTGGCCGACAAGCGGCCCCAGAAGTACTTCGGATCCGAGAACGGCTGGCCGATCAGTTCCGAGCCGATGACGCGGCCGTCCTTGACGATCAGCGAGCCGGCCGCTTCATGCGGGAACACGGCGCGCGAGATGCCGGTGATCACGCCGGGGTACAGCAGGCCGGTAACGGCCGACAGCACGACGAAGATCGTCAGCATGGGGCGCAGCAGGCCACCCTGGATGGGCGTGGCGGGCTGGGCGGGTTGGACTTGCGTATTCATGGATGGCTCCGTTTATGTTCAGCGCGTTCGATGCGTTCGATGCTGCGCTCAGACCCAGCCGAACAGGGTCAGGATCATGTCGATCACCTTGATGCCGACAAAGGGCACCAGGATGCCGCCGAGGCCGTACACCAGCAGGTTGCGCCGCAGCAAGATGGCCGCGCCGAGCGGCCGGTACACCACGCCGCGCAGCGCCAGCGGGATCAGCACCACGATGATCAGCGCGTTGAAGATCACCGCCGACAGGATGGCCGAGGCCGGCGTGGACAAGCCCATCACGTTGAGCTGGTTGAGCTGCGGGTACGTGGTGGCGAACGCTGCCGGGATGATGGCGAAGTACTTCGCCACATCATTGGCCACGCTGAAGGTGGTGAGCGAGCCGCGCGTCATCAGCATCTGCTTGCCGATCTCGACGATTTCGATCAGCTTGGTCGGATTGCTGTCGAGGTCGACCATGTTGCCAGCTTCTTTCGCCGCCTGCGTGCCACTGTTCATCGCCACCGCCACGTCGGCCTGCGCCAGCGCCGGTGCGTCGTTGGTGCCGTCGCCGGTCATCGCCACCAGGCGGCCTTCGGCCTGGTAGTCGCGGATCAGCTTGAGCTTGGCTTCGGGTGTGGCTTCGGCAAGGAAGTCATCGACGCCGGCCTCCGCTGCGATCGACGCGGCGGTGAGGCGGTTGTCACCGGTGATCATCACCGTCTTGATGCCCATCTTGCGCAGCTCGCCGAAACGCTCGCGAATGCCGGCCTTGACGATGTCCTTGAGTTCCACCACGCCAAGCACGCGTACGTGCTCGCCATCGGTGCTGGACTCCGCCACCACCAGCGGCGTGCTGCCGGCGCGGGCCACGTCGTCCACCGCCTGCATCACGGCGTCGGGGAACTTGCCGGCGCGCTCGGTCACGTACTTGCGCACGGCATCGGCCGCACCCTTGCGCACGCTGCGCCCGCCGGCATCCACGCCGCTCATGCGGGTCTGCGCGGTGAACGGCACGAAGATCGGGCGCAGTGCGCTGATATCGGGCGTGGCGGCGCCGGCCTGCTGGCGCGCCAGCGTGACGATGCTGCGGCCTTCCGGCGTTTCATCGGCCAGCGATGACAGCCAGGCGGCTTCGGCCAGTTGCTGCGCCGACACGCCGGGCGCGGCGATAAAGCGCGAAGCCTGGCGGTTGCCGTGCGTGATGGTGCCGGTCTTGTCGAGCAGCAGCACATCCACGTCGCCAGCGGCTTCCACCGCGCGGCCCGAGGTGGCAATCACGTTGGCTTCCATCATGCGGCTCATGCCGGCCACGCCGATGGCCGACAGCAGGCCGCCGATGGTGGTCGGGATCAGGCACACCAGCAGCGCGATCAGTACGGTGATGGTGACGGGCATGCCGGCCTTGGCAACGAACACGCTGTACACCGAGAACGGCTGCAGCGTGGCAGTGGCCAGCAGCAGCACGATGGTCAGGCCCACCAGCAGGATGGTCAGCGCCAGTTCGTTCGGCGTCTTCTGGCGCTTGGCGCCTTCCACCATGGTGATCATGCGGTCGATGAAGCTCTCGCCCGGATTGGTGGTGATGCGCACCACGATCCAGTCGGACAGCACGCGCGTGCCGCCGGTGACCGAGGAAAAGTCGCCGCCGGATTCGCGGATCACGGGAGCCGATTCGCCGGTGATGGCGCTCTCGTCCACCGAGGCCACGCCTTCGATCACGTCCCCGTCGCCGGGCACCATGTCACCGGCCTCGACCAGCACCACGTCGCCACGGCGCAGCGCGGCGGCGCCCCGCGCCTCGGTGGCGCCGGCGGCGCGGTAATCGCGCCGGCCTTCCTTGACCAGCTTGGCGGTGACAGTGGTCTTGAGCCCGCGCAGCGCTTCGGCTTGCTGCTTGCTGCGGCCCTCGGCCAGCGCTTCGGCAAAGTTCGCAAACAGCACGGTGAACCACAGCCACACCGACACGGCCAGGATAAACCCGGCGCTCTCGCCACCCGCCGTGGCGGGCGAGAACAGCGCGCGGAAGAACAGGATCGTGGTCAGGATGCTGCCCGCATAGACCACGAACATCACCGGGTTGCGCAACTGATCGCGCGGCGAAAGCTTCTTCACCGAATCGAGCAGCGCTGGCTTGACGAGTTCGGGCGCGAACATGCCGCCGCGCGGGCGATGATGGCCGCCGCTCTTTTGCGCGGCCAGGGCCGGCGTGACCACGCTGGTGGCCGGGGTAGTGTTTGCCGGTGCCACGCCGGCGTTCTTGCTGCGCGTCACCATGGATTCTTGTTGCATGCGTTTCTCCATTACTTGCTAGCCGCCGAGACCACCGGCGCCTGCAACTGCTCCGCCACCGGGCCCAGCGCCAGCGCCGGGATATAGGTGAGCGCGCCCACCATCAGCACCGAGCCGACCAGCAGCACCACGAACAGCGGGCCGTGCGTGGGCATGGTGCCGCCCGTCACCGGCAGCCTGCGCTTGGCCGCCAGCGAGCCCGCCATGGCCAGGATCGGCACGATGATCCAGAAGCGGCCGAACCACATCGCCGCGGCCAGCGCCACGTTGTAGAAGGGCGTGTTGGCAGACAAGCCGCCGAAGGCGCTGCCGTTGTTGTTGGCAGCCGACGAGAACGCATAGAGGATTTCCGAGAAGCCGTGCGTGCCTGGGTTGAACACACCGGCGCGGCCCGGCTCCACCATCACCGCCACCGCCGTGCCCAGGAGCACCAGCAGCGGCGTGACGAGGATCGCCACCGCGGTCATCTTCATCTCATAGGTCTCGATCTTCTTGCCCAGGTACTCCGGCGTGCGGCCGATCATCAGGCCCGCGATGAACACGGCGAGCACCGCATACACCAGCATGCCGTACAGGCCCGAGCCCACGCCGCCGAACACCACTTCGCCAAGCTGCATCAGCAGCATCGGCACCAGCCCGCCGATGGCGGTGAAGGAGTCGTGCATGGCGTTGACCGCGCCGCACGACGCCGCCGTGGTGATGGTGGCGAACAGCGCGGTGGCGGCGATGCCGAAGCGCGTTTCCTTGCCTTCCATATTGCCGCCCGCCTGCAGCGCGCTGGCCGCATGGTCGATCGGCAAACCCGCCAGCGCGGCGTTGGCCTGCTGCTCGGAGGCTGCGGCGACGCATGCCATCACGATGAAGATCACCGCCATCGATGCCAGGATCGCCACGCCCTGGCGGCGGTCCTTGACCATCTCGCCGAAGGTGAAGCACAGCGCCGCCGGGATCAGGAAGATGGCCAGCATCTCGATCAGGTTGGCAAGCTCGGTCGGGTTCTCGAACGGATGCGCCGAATTGGCGTTGAAGAAGCCGCCGCCGTTGGTGCCGAGCATCTTGATGGCTTCCTGCGAAGCCACCGGGCCCATTGCCAGCGTCTGCTTGTCGGTCTTCATGGCCTCCATCACCGGCGCGCCCTTGGCGTCGAGCACGGGCTGGCCGGCTGCGTCCACCTTGGGCTGGCTGTATTCGACCGGCGTGACCAGGCTGACTTCCTTGTAGCTGTCGAAATTCTGGATCACGCCCTGGCTGACCAGCGCCAGCGCGATCGCCGCGGAAATCGGCACCAGCACGTAGAGCGTGCAGCGCGTCATGTCGACCCAGAAGTTGCCGATGGTGGCCGCGCTCTGGCGCGCAAAGCCGCGGATCAGCGCGAACACCACTGCGATGCCGGTGGCCGCCGAGAAGAAGTTCTGCACCGTGAGCGCCAGCATCTGCGTGAGATAGCTCATGGTGGATTCGCCCGCATAGCCCTGCCAGTTGGTATTGGCGACGAAGCTCACGGCGGTGTTGAAGGCCGAGTCCGGCGACACCGCGCCGAAGCCTTGCGGGTTAAGCGGCAGCCAGGCCTGCATGCGCTGCAGCGCATAGACCGCCACCACGCCCAGCATGTTGAAGGCGATGACCGCGATGGCGTATTGCTTCCAGCCCATCTCGGCATTGGCGCGCACGCCCGCCACGCGGTACAGCACGCGCTCAAGCGGGCGGCCCCAGGCCGTGGCGAGGTAGCGGTCGTCTTCCATCGCGCGGCGGATATAACGCCCCACGAAGGGCGCGAGCGCCAGCAGGATGGCTAGGTAGAGGACCAGTAGTCCCAGGAATTCGGTGGACATCAGAATTTCTCCGGCCGGAACAGGGCGATCAGGAGGTAGATAAAGACAGCAACGGCGAGCACGCCGCCCAGCAGGTCAGCCCAGTCCATCACAGCCTCCTGTCGGTGGCGCTGTCCTTGCGGCGCGCGTCGGCGGCTTCTGCGCCCGGCCCCTCGGCCGCTCCCGGCGGTTTGCCTGCGAGCGCGGCGCACAAGAGCAGCAGTGCGCCAGTCAGCGCACCAAACAGCAACAAACCAATGAAATAGATCCCGTCCATGGCAACACACCGTGAGTGATTCACAGATGGCAGATTAGGGATCGAGTGGTAAAAACGGGATAGAGAGGGGGGGCGGGGGTGTAAAGAAGATATAAAAATCGCGTAAAAACGGTGCGAGAGCCCGTAGCGGCGCCCATCCCGCTTGCCGGGCATCGGCGCCAGCCAAGAAAAAGCCCCGCAGGCTGTTGGCCTTGCGGGGCTATGCAGGTCGCCGAAGCCGGCTGTGGCGCCGGCCGCGTCAGGAGCGCCTGATCCGTTACGTCAGTTGCATGGTCGGTTGTACGGTTAGTTGTATGGTTAGTTGTAGGTAAAGACCGCCGACTTGTTGCTGTTATCCAGCATGCGGTACCCGAACAGCAGCCCGCGGTTGGTGGTGGCCGTGAAGGCCGGCACCGCCGCGTTGACCACGATCGAGGTCGCGCCCCTGGGTGCCGACGTGGAGGTGCTCCAGGTACCGTTGTTGTCGACCGTGGCGGCAACGCTGCCGATCTGCTGGGCGGAGACATTCTGCACCCAGTCCGCCGTCAGCGACGTCTGCGCACCGGCCAGGCTGGCGTTGGACGGGTCCAGTGCGGCCAGCGATTTGCTGCCCAGCGTGTTCCACGGCAGGTTCACCCCTTGGGTGGCCGGCACGAGGTCGCTCAGCAGGGTCTTGTTGTAGCTGTAGGTCGGCGTGGTGTTGGTGCCATGGAACAGCTCGATGCGGTACTTCGCACCCTTGACCACCTTGGAGGCATCCGCGTTGTCCGCCGCTTGCGCCCATACCAGGCTGGCAGGATTGCCCGCCAGGGTGCTGGCCGCGCTACCGCTGAGGCCCGCGGTCCGCGAGAACCAGAAATTCGGGCAGTTGTACGACGGCGAGGGCGGGCTGAACTCGTTGCCGCACTGGGCGGTGACGGGCACCGTGCCGGTCTTGTTGCTCACGTCCATATAGGTCTGGCCCACCTCGGCCGGGACCGGCGCGATATAGACGATGCCATTGCTCGGCAAGCCGGGCCCGGTCACGCGCGCATAGCTCAGGGGCGCGTTGTTGACGACGCTGCCCGGGCCCTTGGCGTTGATCATGAACTGGATGCCGCTCTGGAAGTGGCTGTAGTTGTTGTTGCTCTTGTTGAAGCCCGGGTTCATCTGCTCAACGCGCCGGATCTGGAGCTTGAGCGTGACGTCGACCGGCTGCTGGTTGCCGACCAGCCACCAGCTCGACGGATGCGCGCTGGTGGCGCCGCCCGCGACATCGCGTGCCGTCGTGATGATGTTGCCAGGGTTGCCGCTGGCGTCCAGGTACCGGATGTTGAAGATGGCTTCGTCACGCCCCGAGGCCGTCGAGGCGGCGGGATAGAACGCCATGATTTCCGGCACGCTGAACTGCGCGCCCGTCATGGTGTCGCTGGTCAGGATGCCGTAGAGCAATTGCCCGAAGTAAAAACCGTTGTGCAGGAAATCGACACCGGCCGCGTTGCTGATGTCGGCAGCGATGTTCTGGCATGCGGACGCCACCCCATCGACTTCCGGGCCGCCCTGCGACGCGCTCAGGCTGGTATTGGAGGACGTCACGCGCTGCGCGACGGGCAGCGCGAAGCAGGCTGAGAGCCCCTTGGCGACCGCCTGCGCTGCCTGCGGCAGGGCCGCAACGGCGACTGCCGGCGCGGCGAGCGTGCCGCCCGTGCTGGTGGCGGTGGCGATGGCCACGGGCGTCGGGTTGTCGACGGTGGCCAGCGCCAGCTTGCCGGTGGCCGGATCCGTGACCACCTTGACGATATCGAGCACCTGGTCGGCGGTATTGCCCACGCCGGCGGCCGTGGCGGCGGTGATGGCGGTCGAGAACGGATCGTAATTGGCGGGCGCGCCGATGGCGGCGAGCACGCTGGCGAGCTGCGCGACCACGTTGGCGGTGACTTTTTGCAAGGCGGCGGCGTCCACCGTCTTGCCACTGACGAGAGTCAGCGGATTGCCGTCGGCGGCGAGTTGCGCCACGATGGCCGTGGTCAGCGGCGTGGCGTTGATGGTCAGCTTGGCGCCGGCAGCCGGCGTGACGGTGCTCACGCTGACCAGCGGGGCCGTGTTGCCCGTGGGGTCCGTGACGACCACGAAGAACGGCGCCACCTCGCCCGTCTTCAGGGTGCAGGTGTAGCTGCCCAGGGCGCTGGTGGTGATCGCGGCTTCCTGGCAGGGCGATGCACCCGCGCTATCGGTAATGGCCACATTGGCGTTGGCCAGCGCCGCGCCGGTGGCGGCCGTGCCGGTCACCGCAGCTGCGGCCAGGACCGGCTTGTCGGCGGCGGAGCCGCTGCTTGTGCTATCGCTGCCGCCGCCACCGCAGGCGGCCAGCGCCAGCAGTGCCGCGCCGCTCAGCGCGACCCCGAATGTCTGAAGTTGAAGCTTCATTGGATTTTCCCCCTGAGAATGGATTCCGGTGTTTCTTCTGCTTTTCGTTTTTTTGCCAGCGCCGTGCCGGCAACTTGATTTACGGCAGGACCCTGTTATTCGTTAGCCGGCCGATGGCAGCGGTCTCGCGTCCCCCGGCAGGGCAAGACTAAGCAGCCGGCAAGCAGGTGGGAATCCCATAAACATGGCATGGCGCCCCGCCCCGGACTGCGCAGGGAGGAATGGCGGGGAAAAACGGGGGCGCCGTGGGGGCGGCAGGCGTGGCAACCGGGTTGCCACGCCGCGCGGCTCAGATCCAGCCGGACTTATGCAGCTTGCGCCAGAGCCCGCCGCAGGCGAGCGCGGTCACCCCGATCACGGTCGGATACGCATAGTGGAATTTCAGCTCCGGCATGAAGTTGAAGTTCATGCCGTACAAGCTGAACACCACGGTGGGAATCGCCAGGATGGCGCCCCAGCCGGCCAGGCGCTTGACCACTTCATTCTGGCCCACCGTGACCAGTGCCAGGTTCACCTGCACCGCGGTGGTCAGCATCTCGCGCACCACGTCCAGGGTGCGCACCAGGCGGCTGGCGTGGTCCTCGATGTCGCGGAAGTACGCGCGCAGCTCCTTGGGCACCAAGTCCTCGTGCAACCGGATCAGTTGTCCGCAGATCTCCTCGATCGGGTAGACCGCATTGCGCAGGCGCAGCACCTGGCGCTTGATGTGATACAGGTGCTCGATCGCGGCACGGTCAAATTCGTCGCGGAAGATGCCTTGCTCGAGCTGCTCGAAGCCATCCTCGAGCCGGGTGACGATGGGCATGTAGTGGTCGACCACGAAATCCATCAGCGCGTAGAGCACGTAGCCCGGGCCGTTGGCCAGCGCGCGCGCGTCGCTCTCGCAGCGCTCGCGCACCGGAGCGTAGCTGCTGCTCACGCCGTGACGGACCGACACCACATAGTTGGGGCCGACGAACAGGTGGGTCTCGCCCACCACCACTTCGTCGTCCACCAGTTGTGCGGTGTTCAGCACGATGAAGATGGAGTCGCCGTAGGTCTCCAGCTTGGGGCGCTGGTGGGCATCAAGGGCATCCTCCACCGCCAGGTCGTGCAGGCCAAACTCCTGCTGCACCTTGCGCAGCAGCGGCAGGTCCGGTTCGTGCAAGCCCAGCCAGACGAAGGTGCCCGGGACCGAGATTGCGTCGCTGATCTGGTCCAGGGCGACATCTCCCACGCGCTTGCCGCTGCGGTAGGCCACACTATTGACGATCGCGCCCATGACTGCTCCGTTGTTCAGATGGCGCAATCGTAACAAGGGCGCCATCAACGCGCCGCATCCGGCACTGGTCTCGGGTCATCCGGCATTTGTTACAGTTCTGCACCCAGACGAAGTTAGAATGTCCCATTTCCACGGTCACCGACTATGTCCCAGAAGAAATCGCCACGCTTCGAGCTGCGCAGTGGCAATGTCGACGCCCTCCTCCTCGCTCTCAAGACCACCGACATCGCAGCGCTGCGTGACGATCTCCTGTCCCGCTTCGAATCGACCCCCGATTTCTTCTCCAACGATGTGGTGGCCCTGGACCTGCGCCGGCTGGAAAGCGACGACCAGGTAGCCCTGGACACGGTGATCGAGACCCTGGCCCTGCTCAAGGCCCGCGCTATCGGCGTGGTGGCCCGCGAGGCGCAGCGGGGCTGGGCCGAGTCGTTTGGCCTGCCGCTGCTCGACAGCCAGAGCCGGCGCGGCGGCCGGGACGAAACCCCGCCGGCCGAGCCGGCAGGCCCCTCCCCGGCTGAAGCCCTGGCCGACGCCCAGGCTGCGGCCCAGGCCGAGGCAAAGGCTGCGGCCGCCGAAGTGGAAGCCGCCGCCGCGGCCGCCATTGCCGAAGCCGCGTCGCGCAGCGTGCCCACCATGCTGATCGACAAGCCGCTGCGCTCCGGCCAGCAGATCTACGCCGCCGGCGACGTGGTGATCCTCGACCTGGTCAGCTACGGCGCCGAGGTCATCGCCGAAGGCAACATCCATATTTATGCCCCGCTGCGCGGCCGCGCGCTGGCGGGGGTCAAGGGCTACGCGCAGGCGCGCATCTTCTGCACCTGCCTGGAGCCCGAACTGCTCTCCATCGCCGGCATCTACCGCACCGCCGAACTGCCGCTGCCCGCCGATGTGCTGGGCAAATCGGCCCAGGTGCGGCTGTCGGGGGAGAAACTGATTCTCGAACCGCTCCGGATGAAGTAACACCCGCCGCAGAGCCCAAACCACAGCAGCGCAAGCTTCAACCATTACTGGATCCAAGAGCCATGGCAAAAATCATCGTTGTGACCTCCGGCAAGGGAGGCGTAGGCAAGACCACCACCAGCGCCAGCTTTTCCGCCGGCCTGGCCCTGCGTGGCCATAAGACTGCCGTGATCGACTTCGACGTCGGCCTGCGCAACCTCGACCTGATCATGGGTTGCGAGCGTCGCGTGGTGTACGACCTGGTCAACGTGGTACAGGGCGAAGCCAACCTGAACCAGGCGCTGATCAAGGACAAGAAGTGCGAAAACCTGTTCATCCTGCCGGCCTCGCAGACGCGCGATAAAGACGCGCTCACCAAGGAGGGCGTGGAGAAGGTCATCAATGGCCTGGTCGACATGGGCTTCGAGTACATCGTCTGCGACTCGCCCGCGGGCATCGAGTCCGGCGCCCTGCTGGCCATGTACTTCGCCGACGAGGCGCTGGTCGTGACCAACCCCGAGGTGTCCTCGGTGCGCGACTCGGACCGCATCCTGGGCATCCTGTCGTCCAAGACCAAGCGCGCGGCCGAAGGCGGCGACCCGATCAAGGAACACCTGCTGATCACGCGCTACAACCCGAAGCGCGTGCACGGCGGCGAAATGCTGTCGCTCACCGACATCCAGGAAATCCTGCGCATCAAGCTGATCGGCGTGGTGCCGGAATCCGAAGCCGTGCTGCACGCATCCAACCAGGGCACGCCGGCCATCCACCTGGAAGGCTCCGACGTGGCCGACGCCTATGGCGACCTGGTGGACCGCTTCCTCGGCAAGGACAAGCCGATGCGTTTCACCGACTACCAGAAGCCGGGGCTGCTTTCGCGCATCTTCGGCAACAAGTAAGGGGGGTCTACCATCATGTCGATTCTGTCCTTCCTGCTCGGCGAGAAGAAGAAGTCCGCTTCGGTTGCCAAGGAGCGGCTGCAGATCATCCTCGCCCATGAACGCACCGGCCATTCCGCGCCGGCCGATTACCTTCCCGCCTTGCAGCGCGAGCTGGTCGCGGTGATTTCCAAATACGTAAAGATCAGTGACCAGGATCTGCGCGTGAGCCTGGAACGCCAGGACAATCTCGAGGTGCTCGAGGTCAAGATCGAGATCCCACAGGGATAACCCTGAGCCGGGCCAGCACGCCCCAGCCCGCGCTTCAAGCGGCGGCGCTTCACCGTGAAACGCCCGCCTGGCCTGCCTCGGTGGCCGGAGCGCGCGCGCGCTGCCGGCACCATCCCCCACACCGTGGGGTGCGCGAGTAACGCTGAATTCATCTCGCGATGCACCATTATGTAAATTTGTCGCGGCGTCGCAACGTTTTTGCACCAATTGCCAGCTTAGAGGCTGCCAACGGCGTGCATTAGTGTCTAAATCTTTTCTGTTTTGTTAAATTTTCGCGGGCGTTTACACGAAACGTAAACTCGTCAGTCATCGCGATCCGACCGCTGACACTACAGAATAGAAAAGGAGCCACATGAAGAAATCAGCCCTGACCCTCGCACTTGGTACGCTGCTGGCCGGCAGCGCCTACGCACAAACGTCCGTGACCCTGTACGGCATTGCAGACGTGAGCATTCGCTACACGAGCAATTCCAACCAGGCCAACAACAGCCAGTTCCAGATGACCGACGGCGCTGTAACGCAAAGCCGTTGGGGCCTGAAGGGCAGCGAAGCCCTCGGCAACAACCTGAAGGCGATCTTCCAGCTGGAAAGCGGCTACAGCCTCGACAACGGCTCCATGAATTCGTCCGGCGTGCTGTTCAATCGTCAGGCTTATGTGGGTCTGGCAGGCGATTTCGGCACCGTCAAGCTGGGCCGTCAGTACACCGAAGGGTTTAACTTCTTCGGCGACTTCGATCCGCTGACCATCGGCAACTACCAAGCCAATGCCTGGCCGTTCTTCCTGACCCAGTTCCGCGCCAACAACGTCGTGAGCTACGGCGGCAAGTTCAGCGGCCTGGACGTGGGTGCCAGCTATGGCTTCGGCGAGCAGCCGGGCAGCCTGACCAAGGCCAGCTCCACCGGCAAGCCGTACTTCGGCGCCCGTGCAGCCTATACGGCTGGTCCGTTCGCCTTCGGTGGCGTGTACCAGGAAATCCGCGACACCTTCGGCAACAAGCAGCAAATGTGGGGCGCGGCTGGTAAGTACTCCATCGGCCCGGCGAAGGTATTCGTGGGTTATGTCGGCGGCAAGGACAAGACCGGCCAGATCGACACCAACTTCATGAACGTTGCTGGCAACCCGGTTCCGGTCGGTGGCAACGCTGTGAACAATCCCCGCAAGGATGCCCTCGGCTACCTGGGCCTGACCTATCAGGCAACCCCGGCCCTGGCGCTGACCGGCGTGTTCTACGGCGACCACATCAAGAACAAGAATGGCCTGTCCAACAACGCTGGCAATCGCTACACGGGCGTGCTGCTGGCCGAGTACTCGCTGTCCAAGCGCACCCAGGTCTACGGCACCGTGGACTACAACAAGGTGACTGGCGGCGTGACGACCGAACTGCCGGGCAAGAACAACCAGACCGGTGCGGCAGTCGGTATTCGCCACATTTTCTGATTGTCCTTGTCGGCATGCCCCGCGCTCGCGCGGGGTAACGTCTGACTGCAAGAAAGCACCTTCGGGTGCTTTTTTTGTTTTTCAGGGCATTTTTCAGAGCGACATGGGCAAGTGCAGATGCCAGGTGATCCTGCCATCGGCTTCAGTTCCGGCTTCGGCTTCGGCATCTGCGGCGCGATCCGCATCGAGCGCGCCGCCATGGCGCAACAGCACGCGACGGCAAAACTGCATCGCCGGCGTCCGGGCACGCGCGGCCCGCCACGCAACGTCATCAGCACCGGCATCAGGCACGAAGGCGATCGAAATCCGGCAGAGGCGGCCGTCGAGCCGCTGGCACACCCGCGGCGGCGTGCTCCCGGCAGCGGACATCATGGCCAGCGCCATCAGCACGCGCAGGGCTTCGGCCAGCATGGCGGCATCGCCTCGTATCCAGGCCTTGCTGCCAGCCAGGTCGAGTTCGGGCGCGGGCCCGGCATGCAGGCAGAGCGCGTCGGCGGACTCGCGCAGCAGCGCCGTCAGCTCCAGTATCTCCATGCGGTAGCCGTGGGCAAGCTCGCGCAACAACCGCGCGATGTCGTCGGTAAGCCGCAGCGACGCCTGCGCATAGCCTGCTGTCTGCGCCACGAATGCCGCGTGCGCGCATGCGGACGGCACGTCCTGGTGCAATTGCACCAGCGCCAGGATGGCACTCTGCGGCGAGCGCAAATCGTGCGACAACGCCCGCATGGCGGTTTGCCAGGATGCCAGCGCCGCGCTGTCGCAGGACGGCGCATCGACGGCGCCGCCGGCAGGTAGCATGGCGCGGATGGCGGCCATGCCCGCGGGCCTGTCTTGCCCGCCCTCTTCCATGCCCGCCCCCATCCTGTGGGCGAGACGCTCCAGGCAACGCGCGACAGCACGCAGGCCCGCGACCCAGCGCAGGATTTCACAACGCAGCCACGCCGTCATGGCGCCGCGCCGGTGAGTTCGAGACGGTAGCCATGCGTGTAGACCGGCAGCAGCCGCAGCCCGTGCTCCGGGTGCAGGGCAAGCTTGCTGCGCACGCGCGACATATGCGTATCGATGGTGCGCGACAGCGGCGAGATCTCGCGTCCCCAGACCGCCGCCACGATATGGTCGCGCGACACGATGCGGCCTTCGTTGCGAAACAGCAGCACGGCCAGGTCGAACTCCTTGGGCGTCAGCCTGAGCGGCTGGGCGCGATGGGCCACCGTGCGCGCGGCGCAGTCGATGACATAGTCGGCCAGCGCCACCTGCGCGCCGCCGCTGCCCGGGTCCGGATAGGCGCGGCGCAGCAGCGAACGGATGCGCGCCAGCAGTTCGCCGCGACGCACCGGCTTGAGCATGTAGTCATCGGCGCCGGTGGCGAAGCCATCGACGATGTCTTCTTCCTCCACGCGGCAGGTCAGGAACATCGCGGGCACGCGCCGGTCCAGGTTGGCGCGCACCCAGGTCAGCACCTCCTTGCCGGAAAGATCCGGCATCTGCCAGTCGAGCAGCAGCAGGTCGAAGTTCTCCTCGCGCAGTTGCCGCAGCAGGTCGCGGCTGCGCGTGAAGGTGGTGCAGGCATGCCCGGCCTCGCCGAGAATCTGCCGGATCAGGGCCGCCTCTGCGGGTTCATCTTCCAGTGATGCGATCTTCATACCCATGCAATTTGGCCGGAAAGGCTTGGACGCCTGCCGGTCTCGCGGTAATTGGCGCCGCCGGCGCCAGGGAGTGACCCGACGATGCGGGGCTATCCGTCATTAGAAGCCGCGAGAGAAGTCTTTCGGATGAGAAATTTCGCAATCTGCGGCGGCAGCCTCTATTAACGATCCACCACGCGGACCGCGACGCTAAGATGCCCTGGCAATACCGCGCACGAGGAGAAAGTTCATGCGAGTCGCAGTACTGGAGGACAACCCGGCGCGAGCCGTCCTGCTAGAGCAGACGCTCAGGCTCAGCGGCCATGAGGCGGTGCGCTTTCGCGAAGGGGGTGCGCTGATGCAGGCGCTGCGCAACGAGCCCTACGCGCTGCTGCTGATGGCCTGGGAGGTTCCCGGCATCCCGGCGCGCGACGTCCTGCTGTGGATACGCCGTACCCTCGGCGATGCGTTGCCGGTGATGCTGCTGAGCCAGCACAACGACGACGACCATATCGCCCGGTGCTTCGCCCATGGCGCGGATGCCTTCCTGCCGCCGCCGGTACGCCACGCCGAGCTGGCCGCGCGCGTCGATGCGCTGCTGCGGCGCATGGCGCCGGTAGCGCAGGCCTGCGGCGACCTTGAGCTGGGTGCTTACCGCTTTGTGCTGGCCGAGCGGCGCGCCTTCGTCAACGGCCGCCTGGTCAAGCTGGCGCCCAAGGAGTACGAGCTGGCGGTCTTGCTGTTTCGCCATGCCGGCCAGTTGCTGCTGCGCCAGACCATCGAGGAATCGGTCTGGCGCCGCAGCATGCCGCCGGCATCGCGCACGGTGGACAGCCACCTGTCGCGCGTGCGCACCAAGCTGGCGCTGGAGCCGCGCAATGGCGTGCGCCTGTCGGCGGTGTATGCCACCGGCTGCCGGCTGGACCTGATCGAGCAGCCGTGACGCGGCTGCCCAGCCCGTCAGTCCGCCTTGATGCCCGCTTCCTTCACGATGCGGGCGTTGTCGTCGTATTCCGCATGGATGGCCTTGGCGAATTGCGCGGCGGTGCCGCCGGTGGGGACTTCGCCGCCCTTGAGCAGGCGCTCGCGCACCTCAGGCTCTTGCAGGGCCTTGTTCAGTTCGGCATTCAGCCTGGTGATGATAGCCACGGGCGTGTGCGCGGGCGCGAAGATACCGAAGGTGGAGGTGAGGTTGGCCTTGGGGTAGCCCAGCTCGGCAAACGTCGGCACATTGGGCAGCGACTCGATGCGCTTGGGTGCGCCCACCGCCAGCGCGCGCAGCCGGCCGGCCTGCATGTGCTGGGTCAGCATGGGGCTGGCGTTGGTGCTCATCACCTCGAACTGGCCGCCGAGGGCGTCGTTCATCTGTTGGCCCGCGCCCTTGTAAGGGATCAGGGTCAGGTCGGCCTTGGCCTTCGACTTGACCTGTTCCAGCATGACATGGCCCACCGTGCCCAGGCCCGACGTGGCCCAGCGCACCGAGCCCGGCTTGGCCTTGGCTTGCGCCAACAGGTCCTGGAACGACTTGCCGCCAAAGCTCGACGTGGCGATCACCAGCACCGGCGAATACATCACGCTCATGACCGGCGCGATGTCGCGCTGCGGATCGTAGTTGACGCGGCCCACGTGCGGGTTGAGCGTGAGCGGGCTGGTCGAGGCAAAGCCCAGCGTGTAGCCGTCCGGCGCGGCCTTGGCCACGGCGTCGATGCCGATGCTGCCACCCGCGCCCGCCTTGTTTTCCACCACCACCGAGGCACCCATCTGGGCCGACAGGCGCTCGCCGAGCGCGCGCGCCACGGTATCGCTGATGCCGCCGGTGGGATAGGCCACGATCAGCCGGATCGGGCGCGCGGGATACGCACCAGCGGCGCTGGCAGCGTCAGCGGCATTGGCGAGCGGGCTCGTCAGGGCGGCGGCAAACACGGAGGCAGCAGCCAGCAGGGGAATTCGGTGGGAAGCGGACATGGCGGGGGACGACGAGGACAACGGTTGGAAGACGGAACAACGGAACGACGGAACTGGCCGTGCTGGCGCCGCTGGGCGGCCCGGAACCGGGCGCTGGACCGTCAGCACGCAGGCAGGAAACAGGCGCTATTTTATCCGATCGGCGCCGCGGCCCAGCGCGCGGTCCGGCACCCACGAGACAAAGAGCTCGTTGGCGCGGTCATAGAGCCGCCAAACGGTGCCGCACTCGCGGCACGTGAACGTGAGCATGCTGAACGGCACGCCGGCGGCGCTCTGGCTGACCAGCGGCGCGGTGTGCTTGAGCACAAGCCGCTCATGCGGCTCGCGCCGGCGGGAATCCGCCGCTAGCGCCAGACAGTGATCGCAAGCGGGCCGGGATGAGGTGGGGGAAGGTACGGCGGACGTCATGCCCGCCATGATGCCGCAAAAACGGCGCGCCATTCACCCTGGTCGTTCACCTTTGCTTCGCCCTTGCGTTCACCCTTGCCGCGGCGCCAACGGCGCATGGGCCTTATCTGAAGCCCCGGAGCCTCCGGCAGCGGCCTGCGCCGCCTTCGGCGCGCGCTGCCCGAGCCACACGCTGGCCAGCACCAGCAGCGCGCCGGCCATCTGCGCCGGGCTCAGGCTCTGGCCGAGCACCAGGAATCCCAGCACGGTGGCGCTAACGGGGCTGAGCAGGCCCAGCGCGGACACCGCCGCGGTCGGCAAGCGGCCAATGCCACGGAACCAGAGCGCATAGCTCACGCCGGCGCCGGCCACGCACAGCCACAGGTAGCCGAGCACGTTGGGCACCGTCAGCCGCGCCGGCAGCGTCTCGAAGGCCAGCGCGAAGGGCAGCAGGAACAAGGCGCCCGCGGTGAGCTGCCACGCGGTGAGCACCAGCGGCGAGACCGGTGCCCGCCAGCGTTTGGCGAGCACCGTGCCCAACGCCATCGACACCGCGCCGGCCGCCGCGGCCGCCACGCCCACGCCATCCAGCCGCGCGGCGGGTCCCAGCACCAGCAAGGCCACGCCGCCGATGCCCCCCAGCCCGGCCAGCCACGTAGCCGGACGCGGCCGCGCGCCCAGCAGCAGCCACGCCAGCACCACCACCAGCAACGGCTGGATCGCGCCCACGGTGGCCGCCACGCCGCCCGGCAGCCGGTAGGCGGCGATAAACAACATGGCCTGGAACAAACCAATATTGAGCACGCCCAGCACCGCCGCCTTCCACCACCAGCCGCCGCGCGGCAGTTGCCGGCCCCACGCCAGCATCGCCAGGCCGGCCGGCAGCGCGCGGATCACGCCCGACAGCAGCGGCTGTCCCGGCGGCAGCCATTGGCTGGTGACCAGGTAGGTGCTGCCCCAGATCAGGGACGCCGAAGCGGTCAGCAGGACATCTGCCGTGCGTACCTGAACCTGCGGGGCAGGCGTGGAAGACGGCGAGGATGGGCGCGCTGCGGGCAGCGCTGGCGAGACGGGTTGGGGCGCGGGCTGCGGGTCGGGTTTCATGTTGTCACGGCTCCATTTTTCTTCACAACAATATTCTTGATATCAAGATATAAAATCCACTTTACGAACTGAAAGCCTTGATGTCAAGATTCTCGTCATCCAAGATCAACAGCAGCCCACCATGGCCACCCGCGGCAAACCCAAGGCAAGCAGCGCGACGGCGCCCTCCCCGAAAGCCGGCAACGACGAGGCACCCCAAGACGGGAGCGATCGCGTCGACCATATCCTGGCCCAGTGGGCGCGCGAGCGCCCGGACCTGGACGCAGCGCCGATGGGCATCATTGGCCGGGTCTGGCGCCTGGCGCGCCACACCGACCGCGCGGTGGAGTCCGCGCTGGCACCGACCGGCCTGAATACCTGGGAGTTCGACGTGCTGGCCACGCTGCGCCGCTCCGGCCCGCCTTATGCGCTGTCGCCGGGCGCGCTGATCGATTCGCTGATGATCACCTCGGGCACCATGACCAACCGGATCGACCATCTGGAACGCGCCGGGCTGGTGCGCCGCAGCCCCAACCCGGATGACCGGCGCGGGCTGCTGATCGAGCTGACCCAGCCGGGCCGGGTGCGCATCGACCACGCGCTGGAAGTGCACGTGGCCAATGAGCATCGTTTGCTGGAGCGGCTCTCGGCCGCGGAGCGCCAGCAGCTGGCAAGCCTGTTGCGGCGCTGGCTGCAGGGCTTCGAGGCAGCCGGCGAATGACGCGGCAGGCGAGGCGCGTCGCAGCAACGCATGCGCCTCGCCTGGCACGAACCCTGCAATCCGTCCTGCCTTTTCTCTGTTTCCCCCCACTGCGTTTTTCCTCACTGCATCACGGAGCCCCCACATGCGCTTGAACCTTAGCCCGCGCGCCAGCGCGCTTGCCCACCGCCGCCGTGCGTCCTTGAAAGCGGCGGCCGCGCTCGCCGCCCTGCTCTGCGCCGCTGCCGCGCAAGCGGCGCCGGTGGAGCCCGCCTACCAGCTGTCCCAGCAAGAAAAGCCAGCGCTGATCGCCACCCTCAAGGACCTGGTCTCGATCGAGTCCGGCAGCAAGGACATCGAAGGGCTGGACCGCATCGCCACGCTGATCCGCGACCGCCTGGCCGCGATGGGCGGCGACGCGCAGCTGATCGAGCCCACCGAGGTCTACCGCATGGAAGACACGCCCAAGCAAGTGGGCAAGATGGTGATGGCGCAGTTCAAGGGCACGGGCAAGCGCAACATCATGCTGATCGGCCATATGGATACGGTCTACCTGCGCGGCATGCTGGCGCAGCAGCCGTTTCGCATCGACGGCGAGCGCGCCTACGGCCTGGGCATCGCCGACGACAAGAACGGCGTGGCCGTGATCCTGCATACGGTGGCCATCCTGCAGAAAATGGGCTTCAAGGACTACGGCACGCTGACCGTGCTGATCAACGGCGACGAGGAAATCAGCTCGCCGGGCGCGCGCGCCATGCTGACCAAGATGGGCAGCCAGCAAGACGCGGTGTTCTCCTGCGAAGCCACGCGTGTGACCGGCGACCGCCTGTCGCTGGCCACCAGCGGCATCGGCGCCATCTCGCTGACCGTGCACGGCAAGGCCTCGCACGCCGGCAGCTCGCCCGAGAACGGCCGCAACGCGCTGTATGAACTATCGCACCAGATCCTGCAGATGCGCGACCTGTCCAACCACGAGACCGGGCTCAAGGTGAACTGGACGATCTCCTCGGCCGGCACCAACCGCAACGTGATCCCGGCCACCGCCACGGCCCAGGCCGACGTGCGCGTGCTGCGCACCGCCGACTACGACAACCTGGAGCGCACGCTGCAGGAACGCGTGAAGAAGCAGCTGATTCCCGATACCAAGGTCGAGGTCAAATTCGAACGTCGCCGGCCGCCGCTGGAAGTCACCGACGCCGCGCGCAAGCTGGCCGCGCACGCGCAAGGCGTGTATGCGGAGATCGGCGAGAAGCTCGCCGTGTACGACACCGCCGAAGGCGGCGGCACCGATGCGGCCTTTGCCGCGGCAGCCACCAAGGCGCCCGTGATCGAGCGCTTCGGCCTGCGCGGCTTTGGCGCGCACTCCAACGATGCGGAATACGTCGACCTCAACTCGGTCACACCGCGCCTGTACCTGCTTACGCGCATGATCATGGACGTGTCGCAGGACAAGACCGGCCGCTGATCGGCACGCCCAGCCTGTCGCGCGTGCCGGCCTGATGCCGGGCTGGCACGCTTCTCGCCTATGGAGCACGACAGGAGCGACGCAGAACAAACATGGTGCGGACCGTTTTCAGCAATCGACAGCACACGCCGCGCTCCTGACGGGTCACTGGATCTGAATGGGAGATACCGTATGGCAAGTGCAGACCGCATCGTCGAGCTGTCTCATCACGTTGGGTTGATCGCGGACAACAAGATCTCCAGCATTGCGGAGATCAACCGGGAAACGAAGTTCCTCGCCCTGAACGCCTTGATCGAGGCGGCACGCGCCGGCGATGCGGGCCGCGGCTTCAGCGTCGTGGCGAACCAGGTCAAGCAGGTCTCCGAGCGCATCTCCGGCATCACCGGCGAGCTCACCACGGAGCTGGGCGGCTCCATCGCCGAGCTCACCCAGCTCGGTGACGCCATGATCCGGCAGATGCGCGGCCACCAGGGCCAGCGCCTGGCCGACATGGCGCTGAACATGATCGACGTGGTCGACCGCAACCTGTACGAGCGCTCCTGCGACGTGCGCTGGTGGGCCACCGATGCCGCCATCGTGGACGCGGTGAGCCACCCCGGCCGTGCCAGCGCCAGCCATGCGAGCGAGCGCCTCGGCGTCATCCTCAACAGCTACACCGTCTACCTCGACCTGTGGGTGATCGACGCGCAAGGACGCGTCGTTGCCAATGGCCGCCCGCACGCCTACCCCGGCGTGGCAGGGCGCAATGTCTCGGGTGTGGAGTGGTTCCAGCGCGCGATGGCTACGGGCTCTGGCGACGACTATGTCGCGCACGATGTCGCGGTATCGCGCTTTCTCGACAACGCCAGCGTGGCCACCTACGCCACCGCCATCCGCGAAGGCGGCCGCGCCACCGGCGAACCCGCCGGCGTGCTCGCCATCTTCTTCAACTGGGCGCCGCAGGCGCAGGCGGTGGTCAAGGGCGTACGCCTGTCCCCGGAAGACTGGCAGCGCACACGCTGCCTGCTGGTGGACGCGAAGCACCGCGTCATCGCCGCGTCGGATGGCATGGGCTTGCTGGCCGAGACCTTCCCGCTGAAGGACGACAACCACCCCACCGGCTGGTACGAGGCGCCAGACGGCGCGCTGGTGGCGTTTGCCCGCACGCCGGGTTACGAGACCTATCCGGGGCTGGGCTGGTATGGCGTGATCGTCCAGCATCCGGCCGGCGGCAGGCATGCGGCAGGACACGCTTGATGCGCTGATATGGCAGCCCCACGGGTGCGCCTGGCACCACGTTGGGTTGCTGCAATGTGGCGCATGGGCACTACTTCGGTGCATGAAATCGAACACCGATATCGCCACTGGCCGCTGCGCGCAGGTGCAGGTGCAGGTGCAGGCTCAGGCCAGCTTTTTTCGCCCGCCCAGGTCTGGCAGGAAAATGGCCAGCAGCCCCAGCAACGGCAGGAAGGCGCACAGCTGGTAGACCGATTGGATGCCGTGCGCATCGGCCAGCTTGCCCAGCACCGCGGCGCCGATGCCGCCCATGCCGAAGGCAAAGCCGAAAAACAAGCCCGACACCATGCCCACCTTGCCCGGAATCAGCTCCTGCGCAAACACCAGGATGGCCGAGAACGCCGAGGCCAGGATAAAGCCGATGATGAACGACAGCACGCCAGTCCAGAACAGGTTGGCATGCGGCAGCATCAGCGTGAACGGCGCCACGCCCAGGATCGACGCCCAGATCACGCGCTTGCGGCCGATGCGGTCGCCGATCGGGCCGCCCAGGATGGTGCCGGCCGCCACCGCGAACAGGAACACGAACAGGTAGAGCTGCGAGCTCTGCCGCGTCAGGCCAAAACGCTCCATCAGGTAGAAGGTGTAATACGTGTTCAAGCTCGCCATGTAGAAATACTTGGAGAACACCAGCGCCATCAGCACCACCATGGCCCGCACCACGGTGCTGCGCGGCAGCGGCGCGGCGGCGGCGACAGCCTTGCGCTTGCGCGTGGTGTGCGCCAGTTCACGGCCATACCAGCCGCCGATTCGCCACAGCACGGCAATCGCCAGCAACGCCGCCAGCGAGAACCACGCCACGCTGCTCTGCTGATGCACGATCCACGCCGCCAGCAGCGGCCCGGTCGCGCTGCCCGCGTTGCCGCCAACCTGGAAGATCGACTGTGCCAGCCCGTGCTGCCCGCCCGACGCCATGCGCGCCACGCGCGACGACTCCGGATGGAAGATCGACGACCCGGTGCCCACCAGCGCCGCGGCCACCAGCAGCACGCCATAGGTAGGCGCCACCGACAGCAGCAACAAGCCGCACAACGTGAACCCCATGCCGATCGACAGCGACTGCGGCTTGGGATGCTTGTCGGTGTACAGGCCCACCACCGGCTGCAGCAGCGAGGCGGTGATCTGGTACGTCAGGGTCAGCAGCCCGATCTGGGTAAAGCTGAGGTTGAAGCCGCCCTTGAGCATCGGATAGATGGCCAGGATCAGCGACTGGATCATGTCGTTGAGGAAGTGCGAAAAACTGATCGCCCCCAGCACCCGGAAGCCGGTCCGCTCGGCGGCCTGCGCGGTAGTGGAAGTCTGGGCCAGGCCTTGCGGCGAGGCGTTCGCGCCGCCGGGCGCGGTTTCGATGCGGCTGCTCATGATGGAAACGGGGGGCTGAAAAGGCAATAGGGGAATCCTGGCGCTCATCCTAAATGGCACGATCCCGCCTGTCCTGCGAGAATAGGGCCAGAACCTTGGAGAAAAGGACATGCCCCGCCTCCCCCGCCCGATCGCACAGCGAAGCGCCGAAAACGCCGAAAGCGCCGCACCCACAGTGCCCTCCTCCCTGCCCGCCTCCCCCCGCGCCGACACCTACTCCAAGTCGCCCGCCTACCTGCAGTACGACCGCAGCGCCATGCCGGTCACCGCCATGGCCGCCGACTACGTGCCCGGCCACGTTACCAAGCCGCACCAGCATCCCAATGCACAACTGGTGCACGCGGTGCATGGCGTGATGGTGGTCGCCACCGCCGAAGGGCAATGGATCGTGCCCCCCACGCGCGGCATGTGGATGCCCGGGGGCATGGTGCACTGGATCCGCATGGTTGGGCACGTACGCATGCGCACCGCCTACATCCGGCCGGACGCCGCTGACAACCTGCCCACCCGCTGCACCGTGCTGGGCATCACGCCACTGCTGCGCGAACTCATCCTCGCCGCGATCGATATCCCTTCGCCCTACGCGGAAGCGTCCCGGGACGGGCGGCTGATGCGGTTGTTGCTGGATGAAGTCATGCTGGTGCCGACGTTGCCGTTGCACTTGCCGCGTCCTGCCGATGCGGGATTGCGGGAGATTTGCGACGCGATTGTCGGGGCGCCCGATACAGCGCTGACTTTGGCGCAATGGGGGGACCGGCTGGGAGTGGATCCCAAGACCATTCAGCGGCGCTTTGCTCGGGAGACCGGGATGACGTTCGGGCAGTGGCGGCAGCAGGCACGATTGCTGTCGGCGTTGGAGGGGCTGGCCGCCGGGGCTAAGGTGGTGGATGTGGCGTTGGATCTGGGGTATGAGAGTCCTAGTGCGTTTTCTACTATGTTCAGGAGGCAGTTTGGGGTGCCGCCTAGTGGGTTTTTTCGGTGATTTTTGGGGGGGTTAAGGGGGGAACCGTTGGCTCTTGGTGTTTGGTTTGGCTTTGATTTGGTACGGCGGTGGTTTTTGCACCCAAAAGCCATACGACATCCCCCTGCGGGGGCTGCCGGTCACTCTTCTTTGCGTCGGCAAAGAAGACTAACGAGAAGAAAGCCGACCCTGCCGGGAGCAGAGCAATCGGGCTTATGCGGGGCGGTGGTTTCGTCGTACGGCCCGGAGTGTTGGCTGGCCTTTGCCATACCGGCTTGGAGGGCATCGCAAATGCATGATCCAATGGTCACGTGGTGGTGCCCCTGATCGCTTTGCTCGGTGCGCGTTCGACCATCTGCCGATACCGGCGCGGACCATCACGACACATCGCCTGCCAATGGTTTCGTGGTGGGGCGGGCGCGGTGGTCAGGGCCTTGGGCATATCAAACCGGTGCCACCGCGCCCACGACGGAACCGGTGCGCCTGCAACTTCGTGGCCGGCCACGCCGCGAGCGACAGACGGCTTGAAGCAAGTGGTGTCCGCTACCGGGGGCCTCACCACGAATCCCGGAAGCCGGCAGGTTCGTGATCAGTCAATCCGGTACCGGCAGAAGCCTGCAGAACCGCTGGCCATACGACGAAACCAGCACCCTTAGCACCCGCGATTGCTCTGCTCCCGGCAGGGTCGGCTTTCTTCTCGTTAGTCTTCTTTGCCGACGCAAAGAAGAGTGACCGGCAGCCCCCGCAGGGGGATGTCGTATGGCTTTTGGGTCCAAAAACCATCACCGTTCATATAAACACCAGCCAATACAGCAAAAACCAACTGGTCTACCCTTGCCCCCTTTCACGCCTCCAAATACCTCTCCACCAACCTAGCCCAATAAGCCGCCCCAACCGTCAAATTCTCATCATTAAAATCATACCCAGCGTTATGCAGCAAAGGCTGCCCCGCCCCATTTCCCATCCGCACAAAACACCCCGGCCGCTGCTGCAGGAAGTAAGCAAAATCCTCGCTCCCGGCGATCAGCGGGAAATTCGCCACCACCTTGTCGGATCCCACCAGTTCCTCAGCCACCTGGCGGGCGAACTCGGTCTCGCGCTCACTGTTGATCAACACCGGGTAGCCCCGGATGTAATCAATCTCCACGGTCGCGCCATAACCCTCCACATGCGAGGTCACCAGCCGCCGGATACGATCCTCCAGCGTGCGCCGCACATCGGGGCTGAACGAGCGCACGCTCAACTCCAGCTTGGCGCTCTCGGGGATCACATTGGGCGCATGCCCGGCATGCAACGTGCCGATGGTGACCACGGCGGTTTCGTTCGGGTCGATATTGCGCGACACGATGCTCTGCAGCGCCATCACCAGGCTGCCGGCAACCAGGATCGGGTCGATCGACTGGTGCGGGCGGGCCGCGTGGCCGCCCTTGCCGCGGATGGTGATGGCGACCGTATCGCAGGCCGCCATGAAGGGGCCGGCGCGGAACATGAAGGTGCCGGCTTCCACGCCGGGATGGTTGTGCAGCCCGAAGATCGCGTCGCAGGGAAAGCGCTCGAACAGGCCGTCGGCGAGCATGCGCTCGGCGCCGCCGCCGGCGCCGATTTCCTCGGCGGGCTGGAAGATCAGGTTGACGGTGCCGTTGAAGTTGCGTGTGCGGGCCAGCTGGCGCGCCGCGCCGAGCAGCACGGTGGTGTGGCCGTCGTGGCCGCAGGCGTGCATCTTGCCGGCGTGGATGCTGGCGTACGCCAGGCCGGTGCGCTCATGAATGGGCAGCGCGTCCATGTCGGCGCGCACGCCGATGCTGCGCGGACCGTCGCCCTGGCGCAGCGTGCCGACCACGCCGGTGCCGCCAACGCTGCGCGTCACCGCGTAGCCCCAGCCTTCAAGCTGAGTGGCGACCAGCTCGGCGGTGCGCACTTCGTCGAAGGCGAGCTCGGGGTGCTGGTGGATGCTGTGGCGGATGGCTTCCAGCTCGGCGCGGCTGTCGACGGTGTCGGCCAGTTCACAGAATCGTGAAGCGCGGGAAGCGAAGGTAGCGGAGGCGGCGGCGGCGGGTCGGGTCGCGTGCGAGTCGGCAAGAAGTGACTCGATCAGTTCGGGGGCGTGTTCTGACATGGCAGTACTCTTTTTCTCGATGCCCCTTTGCGAGGCGTGGGGCGTATAGAAAACAGTATTTCACGCTGGGCGCAGAGCGCAAACGGTTTAACCCTTTGTAGCGAAATCAGGGTAACAACTGTTGCGAACGGGGAACGTTCTCGCGTTCGTTGGGATCATGGGGAGATTTGCGGCCGTGGAGGCAGGTGTCGATAGCGGTACAGGCGGCAGGCACGACGCTGGATCTGCGTTGTCGTGCTCCCCTCTCCCGCGCGCGAGAGGGGTTGGGGGGGAGAGCGGGCGCTCGATACGCCGGCGTGCTGGAAAACACCACGGGCTTCGCTTTGCGTGGCTCCTAGCTAAGCCACCCCTCTCCCCAGCCCTCTCCCCATGAGGGGAGAGGGAGCGACAGCCGTCGTCATGGCGCGCGGTTTTGCCCGCCCCTAGGCGTAGGCCACCACCGTCTGGCCCTGCTCGCCCAGGCCGTCGATGCCCAGGCGCATGGTGTCGCCCGCCTTGAGGAAGCGCGGCGGCTTGAAGCCCATGCCCACGCCCGGCGGCGTGCCGGTGCAGATCAGGTCGCCGGGGTGCAGCGTCATGAAGCGGCTGACGTAGCTCACCAGCGTGGCCACATCGAACACCATGGTGGCGGTGCTGCCCTTCTGCACGCGCTGGCCGTTGACGTCCAGCCACAAGCCCAGCGCCTGCGGGTCGGCCACTTCGTCGCGCGTGACCAGCCACGGGCCGACCGGGCAGAAGGTGTCGCAGCCCTTGCCCTTGTCCCAGGTGCCGCCGCGCTCGATCTGGAATTCGCGCTCGGAGACGTCGTTCACCACGCAATAGCCGGCCACGTGCGAGAGCGCATCGGCGAGCGCGACGTTGCGTGCCACTTTGCCGATCACCACGCCAAGCTCCACTTCCCAGTCGGTCTTCTCGGAGCCGCGCGGCAGCATCACCGCGTCGTTGGGCCCGTTGAGCGAGCTGTTGGCTTTCAGGAAGACGATGGGCTCGGCCGGCAACGCCATGCCCGCCTCGGCGGCGTGGTCGGCGTAGTTCAGGCCGATCGCCACGATCTTGCCGATGCCGCTCCAGGGCACGCCGAAGCGCTCGGCCTGCACCACCGGCAGCGTGGCCGGGTCCAGCTTGGCCAGGCGCG
Source organism: Cupriavidus sp. GW823-FHT07A04 (assembly GCF_058794615.1). Classification (NCBI taxonomy): domain Bacteria; kingdom Pseudomonadati; phylum Pseudomonadota; class Betaproteobacteria; order Burkholderiales; family Burkholderiaceae; genus Cupriavidus; species Cupriavidus sp. GW823-FHT07A04. The sequence continues at coordinate 48,885 of NZ_JBXAHA010000025.1, read as the reverse complement.
CCAGCGCTTCGGCCGACAACGCCTGCGGCCCGAGGCCGTCCAGCACGCCGGACAGGTCGCGCACGCGGCCTTCGGCATCGATCAGACCCGGGCGTTCCGCGCCCGGCTTACCCACACGTACTAGTTTCATCGTTTCCCCTTGGCTTCGGTGGCGATGTGGCCGGCGGGCTCGGAAAGGGTCCGCGCGACCACGGTCAGGACTTCTTTTGCAGTGTTCTCGGAATGCTGGCGCAGCACCTGCGCCAGCCGCGGCCGGCCCGGTTCGCGCAGCGCGGCCATGATGGCCTCGTGCTCCTCGTGCGACTCCTGCCAGCGCAGCATATCCGCATTGGCGGCGCCGCGCGCGCGGTGGACCTTGCTCATCAGCATGGCGTAGATGCCAGCCAGCACGAGGTTGGCCGCGCCGTCGATGATCAGCTGGTGGATTTCCTGGTTGGTGCGGAAGTACTCGGTGCGCCGCCCCGCCGCGTGAGCCTCCAGCATGGCCTGGTGCTTGCGTTCCAGCCGCGCCATGGCCACCTCGGACAGGCGCGCCGCCGCGAGTTCGCCGGCGGTGGCCTCCAGCCCGTGCAGCGTCTCGAAGGTGGAGCGCAGCTCATCCAGATCGAGCGGGGCCACGCGGTAGCCGATGTACTGCCGATGCAGCACCAGGCCTTCGGACACCAGCACCTTGAGCGCCTCGCGCAGCGGCGTCTTGGAGACGTCGAACATCTCGCAAAAGGCGCGCTCGTCGATGCGCGCGCCGGGGGGCAGCTCGCCCTCCTCGATCATGGTGCGCAGCCGCGCGGCGATTTCGGCCGACATGCCGAGGGTGCGCAGGCGGGTGGATTTAGGAAGCGTTTGAGTCACAGACATCACCGAGATGGGGAACATGCACCACAAGAAGGCTAACACATCCCAAAATTGTGCGTTCGCATAACAATAAAATCAACTACTTACGAGAGTTGTAATTACAGATTACGTATCCTATACTCCGTCCCAGTTGCGCGACACACAACACAAACCGCCTAACATTCCCCCAAAGGAGACAAGCGTCATGCAAACGACAAGCCGGGCTGCAGCGCTAACGGAGACGAAGAGCTCCGTGCGCTGGAAGATTTTCCTGATGATGTTGTTCCTCATCGCCATCAACTACATCGACCGGGCCTCGCTCTCGGTCGCGATGCCGCTGATCGCCAAGGAGTTCGATCTCAGCCCCACCATGCAGGGGCTGATCCTCAGCTCTTTCTTCTGGACCTACGCGGTCATGCAGATTCCCGGCGGCATGCTGGCGGACAAGTACAAGCCGCGCATCGTGATCGCCACCGCCACTGTCTTCTGGGGTGCGTTCCAGGCTCTGGCAGCCGTGTGCACCAGCGCCGGCGCGCTGTTGCTGACCCGGCTCGGGCTGGGCGCGGCCGAGGCGCCGATCTACCCGGCCGGCGGCAAGCTCAATGCGATCTGGATGACGCAGAACGAACGCGGCCGCGGCGCCACCCTGCTGGACGGCGGCGCGCCGCTGGGTGCGGCGCTCGGCGCCATCATCATCACCTGGCTGATCACCGCGCTGGGTTCCTGGCGCCTGGCCTTCGTGGTCGCTGGCGTGGGCACCGTGCTGGCCGGCATGCTGGCGTGGTACTACGTGCGCAACTCGCCGCGCGAGCACCGTGGCGTCAATGAGCTGGAAGCGAGCTATATCGAAGCCGCGCAAGCCAGCGAGCACCGCGCCGAGCCGGCCAACCTGTCGGGCCGCTCGCTCGACTTCCTCAAGTACCGCTCCGTGTGGTGCATGGCGACCGGCTGGATGTGCTTCAACAGCGTCTTCTACGGCCTGCTGACGTGGATGCCCAACTACCTGAACAAGGTGCACGGCTTCGACATCAAGCAGATGGGCGGCGCCAGCTTCATCATCTTCTTCTCGGGCTTTATCGGTGAACTCATCGGCGGCTGGATCGCCGACAAGTGGAAGGCCGCGGGCGGCGCGCCCAACCTGGTGATGCGCACCCTGTTCGGCATCGCCGCCGTGGTGGCTACCGTGTCGATCTTCTCGGTGGCGTACGTGAAGGATCCGGTGGTGGTGGTTGCCCTGCTCTCCTCCACGCTGTTCTTCCTGCGCTGGTGCGGCCTGTACTGGTGCATCCCGTCCATCCTCGGCACCCGCAACAAGGTGGGCGTGCTGGGCGGCATCATGAACCTGGGCGGCAATATCGGCGGCATCACCGTGCCCATCATCGTCGGCATGATCGTGCAGTTCACCGGCTCGTACTTCCTGGCGCTGATGTTCTTTGCCGCCGCCGGCGTGGGCCTGCTGATCTCCTCGACTGCGATCGACTACGAGAAGAAGCTGCCGGTCTGAGCGCAGCGCGACCTCCACAGCTAGCCATACAGTCGCACGCGCCGCGCCGGCACACGCCGGCCGCGGCGCGGCATCTCCTAAAGAGCATTACCCCATGACCAAACGCACCCTCCTCGGCATGCTCACGCCGTCGTCCAATACCGCGCTGGAACCCATCACCAGCGCGATGGTGAGCGGCTTGCCCAATGTCAGCGCGCATTTCTCGCGCTTCACCGTTACCGAGATCTCGCTGCGCGACCAGGCGCTGGGCCAGTTCGATCTCGACAAGATCATCGGCGCCGCCAAATTGCTGGCCGACGCGCGCGTGGACGTGATCGCATGGAACGGCACCTCTTCCGGCTGGCTCGGCTTCGAGAAAGACCAGGCGCTGTGCCGGCAGATCACCGAGGCAACCGGCATTCCCGCCACCACCTCGGTGCTGGCGCTGAACGAAATCCTGGAAAAGACCGGCGCGCTCGATTTCGGCCTGGTCACGCCCTATCTCGACGATGTGCAGCAACGCATCGTGCAGAACTACAAGCGCAACGGCTTTAGCTGCACGGCGGAGCGCCACCTCGACCTGCACGTGAACTACAGCTTCGCCGAGGTGGAAGAAGACACCATCCGCCGCATGGTGCGCGAAGTGGCGCAGCACAAGCCGTCTGCCATCACCACGTTCTGCACCAACTTGCGCGCGGCACACCTGGTGCAAGCGCTGGAAGCCGAGACCGGCATCCCCGTCTACGACACCATCTCCACCGTGGTGTGGAAATCGCTGCGGCTGGCTGGCGTGGATACGCGCGCGCTGCGCGGCTGGGGCCGCTTGTTTGCCGAAGTGGAATGAAGGAGCAGGGCGCATGAACACCGAACTTGATCTTGTCATCCGCAACGCCGAAGTGGTCACCGCCTCAGACCGCTTCACCTGCGACATCGGCGTGCGCGACGGCCGCATCGCCATGCTGGGCCATGACCTGCCGCGCGCCGCGCGCGAAATGGATGCCACCGGCCTGCTGGCGCTGCCGGGCGGCGTGGATGGCCACGTCCACCTGGACCAGCCCATGCCCGACGGCATGCGCATGGCGGATGATTTTTTCACCGGCACGCGCGCTGCCGTGTGCGGTGGCACCACCACGGTGATCCCGTTCGCGGCGCAGGAAAAGGGCGGCTCGCTCAAGGCAGCGGTGGCGGACTACCATCGCCGCGCCGAAGGCCGTGCGGTGGCGGACTACGGCTTCCACCTGATCGTGGCGGACCCCACGCCGGATGTCTTGCAGAATGAATTGCCCGAACTGATTCGCAAGGGCTACACCTCGTTCAAGGTCTACATGACCTACGACGATCTGAAGCTATCCGACCGCGAGATGCTGGACGTGCTCGACGTGGCCAAGCAAAACGATGCGCTGGTGATGGTGCATGCCGAGAACGCGGATTGCATCTCGTGGCTCACTGAAAAACTGGTCGGGGAAGGGCGCATCTCGCCGCGTTTCCACGGCATGGCCCGGCCTGCGCTGGTGGAACGCGAAGCCACGCACCGCGCGATCACCTTTGCCGAGCTGGTCGACGTGCCGATCCTGATCGTGCATGTTTCCGGCAAGGAGGCGATCGAGCAGATTCGCTGGGCACAGGGCAGGGGGCTGCCGATCCTGGCCGAGACCTGCCCGCAGTACCTGTACCTGACTGCCGAGGATATGGGCTTGCCTGGCGATGATGGCTACGAAGGCGCCAAGTGCGTGTGCAGCCCGCCGCCGCGCGATCCGGAGAATCAGGCTGCTGTCTGGCGTGCGCTGACCAATGGCGTGTTCAGCGTGTTTTCCTCGGACCATGCGCCGTTCAACTATGACGATCCGCAAGGCAAGAAGCTGGGCGGCACGGCCCAGCCGTTTGACCACATTCCCAATGGCGTGCCCGGGATCGAGACGCGCTTGCCGCTGTTGTTCAACGGCATCGCGCAAGGCCGGCTTTCGTTGCATCAGTTTGTCGAGCTGACTTCGTACCGGCCGGCGCGGCTCTATGGCTTGTATCCGCGCAAGGGAACCATCGCTGTTGGCGCGGATGCCGATATTGCGTTGTGGGATCCATCGCGGAAGGTGCGGATTGCTAATAGCGATTTGCATCATGCGGTGGATTACACGCCGTATGAGGGGATTGAAGTGACCGGGTGGCCGGTGCATTGCTTCTCGCGGGGGGAGTTGCTGGTGGAGGATGGGAGGTATCTGGAGCCGGTTCCGGGGCGGGGGAGGTTCTTGCCTGCGGGCGCGCCGTCGTTGGTTTGAGGCTTGGTGGTTTTGGTTTCGACTTCCACTGCTTAACTTCAAAGTCAGCTTCAAAGTCAGCTTCAAAGGCTCAAAGTCAAAGGCAGTTTCACCACCCCTGCGGGGCGGCGACCTACTTTCTTGTCTTGCCAAGAAAGTAGGCAAAGAAGGCGCGCCGGATGGGGCGACACCCCCTCGTCGTCAGCCAAAAAGAGCGGCCGGGGGCCAAACTCACATCGCCTTAAGGCGATGCTCAGACATGGCCCCCTCTTTTCCGCTCTTTTTGCCTGCCGACGAGGCGCCCCATACGGCCTGGTACACCTTCACGGCTCGCTTCGCATCGCGTGGGGGCCCCTGGGGCCCCTGGGCGCCTGCTGGTGGTGAGCATTCTTTCCGGACATGATCATGCGTATTCTTGTTGTTAATCCTAATATTTCCGAGAGCGTTACCGAGCTGATTCGCGCGGAGGCTTTGCGTACGGCTTCGCCGGGGACTTCGCTGACGATGGCGACGGCGCAGTTTGGCGTGGCTTATATCGAGACGCGTTTCGAGGCGCTGGTGGGGGGCTACGCTACGGCTTGCGTGGCGGCGGAGCATCAGGGGCAGTTCGATGGCCTGGTGGTGGCTGCGTTTGGCGATCCTGGGCTGGCGGGGTTGAAGGAGCTGTTCAATGTGCCGGTGGTGGGCATGACAGAGGCGGCGCTGGCCAGCGCCTGCCTGCTTGGGCAGCGTTTTTCCATCATTGCGATTTCGCATCGGATCGAGGCCTGGTATCGCGAGTGCGTGGCGGCTAACGGGCTGACCTCGCGGCTGGCCAGCGTGCGTTCGCTGCAGCAGCCGCTGCGCGATATCGGCAGCGTGCAGGAGGATCATGCGGCGCGGCTGGAGGAACTCAGCCTGAAGGCAGTGCGCGAGGATGGTGCGGACGTGATCATCGTGGCCGGCGCGCCGCTGGCCGGGCTGGCGCGTACGCTCAAGGACCGGATTCCGGTGCCGGTGGTGGATGGCGTGTCCAGCGCGATCCGGCATTGCGAGAGCTTGATTGCGCTGGCGCCCACTGGCGCGGCGCAAGGCAGCTTCGCGCGCCCGCCGCACAAGCCGAATCGCGGCTTGCCGCCGACGCTGGCAGCGATGCTGGACTAAGTTGCGCGGCCGGGCGCAGGCCGTCTCTTATAATCTCCCGGCTTGGCATTTCGATGCGATCTCCGGAGAGAATACCTTGCGACAAGCCCTGTTGATCGTCGACGTTCAGCCCACCTTCTCGCCGCCACAATGGCTGATCGATGGCCTGTTGCCACTGATCGGCCAGATGCCTTCGGTAGCAACCGTGGAGCACCATGACGAAGCGCGCACGCCGTTCATGCGCCAGCTCGGCTGGGCGCCCGGCACGGGCGACCAGTCCCTCATACCGGCGGATCGCGTGTTCGTGAAGCATGGCTACCTGCCGTGCGCCGAGGCAATTGCGTATCTGCGTGAGCTGGCGCCAGAACGTGTGCTTGTTGCCGGCATCCAGACCGAGACCTGCGTGCTGGCAGCGGGCTTCGCGCTGTTCGATGCGGGCCTGCAGCCCACGCTGATCTCCGATCTCACCGTCGGGTCGTCTCTCGATCCTTCCGGTGCGCTGGGCGAGACGCTGTGGCGGCATCATTTCGGCAGCGTGGTGACGCGCGCCGACATCATTGGGCAGGCCTGACGCCACACTCAGGCGGCCACTCGCAAACCCAGTTCCCCCAGGCTTGCGCGCAGCGCTTGCTTGAGCGGCGTGCGCGGCAGCTCGCCCACCAGGGCTTCCAGCGCCGTGCCATCGAGCGCATGTGGCACCTTCCACAAGTAAGCCATCTCGGCCAGCTCGCGCCACATGGGCACCACCGCGCCGCCTGCGCGGATCAGCCACCATGGCATGCCGCCCACGCGCGGTGCGTGCGCCATGCCGCTGGCTTCGGCCAGCGCGCTCACCAGTTCATCGCCCGTTAGCGTATGCCCCGCGAAATGCAGCACGGCATGGCCGCGCAGATCGGCGTGACGGCCTGCCACCGCAACGAAGGCCTGCGCCAGGTCGGGCAGGTAGGCCCAGGCATGCGCGCGGTCGCGCGGGCCGGGATAGACCACCTTGCCTTGATCGAGCGACTTGGCGATCGCCAGGTCCATCCATGCGCCGCGCCCCGGGCCGCCGAAGAAATCGCCCGCGCGCAGGATCACGCTGCGCAGCTCGGGCGCACGCTCGCGCAGGCCGGCCTCGATGGCGTGGCGGATCTCGCCCTTGCGCGCGCTGGGCCGCTCGGCGGTATCGGGGCGCAGCAGCGGCGGCATCGACTCGCCGAAGTTGTAGACGTTGCCGGGATAGAGCAGCAAGGCGTCCAGCGCCTGAGCCACCTCCATGCCGCTGCGCGTCAGTGCTTCGGCGTGCTGCTCCCATTCGGTATAGACCGGGTTGAGCGCGTTCACCACCACGCTGGCGCCGCGCGCGGCGGCGAGCAGTTGCGCGGTGTCGGCCACATCGATAGCCAGGCTGCGCACGTTGTGCGCTGCCGTGCCCGCCAGCGGACGGCGTGCCTGCGCCAGCACCGTCCAGCCGGCCGCCGCGAAGGCATCCACCAGGGTGCGGCCTAGACGGCCGTTGGCGCCAAGTATCAATACGGTGTCGCGCATCATGTTCTCCTGCATCACGTTCTCCTTGCGGTATCGCCTGAAGACCATTGTGGGCAATCCTTCGCTACGCCACAATTGCATGAATATGCAACACGCGAATTCATTTTTGAATAGAACGCCAGGCAAGGAGCGATGGAGAAAATGGCCGAAGCATTCGACTGGACGCTGATGCGCTCCTTCCTGGCCGTGATGGAGGCCGGCAGCCTGCTGGGCGCGGCGCGCCAGCTTTCCAGCAGCCAGCCCACGCTGGGGCGCCACGTGGCGCAACTGGAGGCGCAGCTCGGCGTGCCGCTGTTCGAGCGCACCGGCCACGGCCTGCAGCCGACAGAGGCTGCGCGCGCCATCGCCGGGCATGCGCGGGTGATGCAGCAGGGCGCGGACGCGGTCGCGCGCACGCTCGCGCGCGACCAGGCGGGCATTGCGGGGACGGTGCGCATCTCCGCGAGCCGCGCGGTGGCCAGCTACCTGCTGCCGCCGCTGCTGGCAGACCTGCGCCTGCGCGAGCCGCAACTCGCCATCGAAGTGGTGTCGTCCAACGCCGTCAGCAACCTGCTGCGGCGCGAGGCCGATATCGCCATCCGCATGGTGCGGCCGGTGCAGGCATCGTTGATCGCGCGCAAGGTGGCGTCCGTGGCGCTATGTGCCTGCGCCCACGAGGACTACCTGCGGCGCAAGGGCGTGCCGCGCACGGCGCAGGACCTGCCGCGCTTCGACCTGATCGGCTATGACGGCGACGACACGATCCTGCGCGGCTTTCGCGCCATGGGCGTGGAGATCACGCGCGAGGCGTTCGCGGTGCGCAGCGATGACGATATCGTGCTGTGGCAGTCGATCCGCGCCGGCCTGGGCGTGGGCTTTGCGGCGCGCTATATCGCCGCCGGCGATGCGCGCGTGCGCACGGTGCTGCCCGCGCTGTCCATTCCACCACTGCCGGTCTGGCTCACCGTGCACCGGGAAATCCGCGGCAGCGCGCGTATCCGCGCGGTCTACGATTTTCTGGCCAGCGCCATTCCCGCCGCGCTGGCGGCGCCGTGAGCGCACGTTCTCAACGCCCTACGCGTCCAGCCTGACATGCTCCGCCAGGTGGCTGACCACGGTGGCGATACGCCGCAGATGCCGGGACTCCGGATGTGTCAGCAGCCACAGGTCGGTGTCGCACTCGTCCAGCGTGCCGGTGAGCGCCACCAGCTTGCCGCTGCGCCGCCCGATCATCAGCGAAACAATGCCGGCGCCGAGCCCTGCCTCGACGCCTTCCAGCACGCCGGCGATGCTGTTGACGCGGTACTGCGGCACCACGCGCGGCAGGTGCTTGCGGCGCCAGCGCACCGACGGGTGATCGGGCATGGCCTCGTCCGGCGCGATCCACGGCAGTGTGGCCAGCGCGGCAAGGTCGACGGCGCCGCCGTGCCCGGGGATCGCGATGCCGGCCGCCTCCACCAACTCCCGCGCCGCGAACACCGCCACGCGCAAGGGGCCGAGGCACTTGCCGATCAGGTGATCGGGTGGATGGCGCGTGGCGCGCACGGCGATGTCGGCGTCGCGCCGGGTCAGGCTGACCAGCTCATTGGTGGCGATCAGCTCGAAGCTCAGCCCGGGATGCTTGCGCCCGAGCGGCGCCAGTGCCGGCAGCACCATGCCATGCAGCACGGTATCGGTGGTGGTGATGCGCACCAGGCCCGACACCGTGCCGGCCGACACCGAGGCATGCGCGCGCGCCGCCTCCAGCTCGGCCTCGATGCGTTCGGCATGCTGTGCGAACTGCTGGGCAAGTTCGGTCGGCAGGTAGCCCGCGCGGCTGCGCTCGAACAGGCGCCGCCCCAGCCCTTTCTCGATGCGCTGCAGCGCGCGGAACACGGTGGAGGCATCAAGCCCGAGCCGGCGCCCGGCTTCGGCCAGCGTGGCGCAACGCACCAATGCCAGCACCACGTCGAGATCGGGGGAAGAGAGTTGGTAGGGTATGTTCATTGCAGATTTGCAGCCATAGCTTGCGTCAGTGCGCATTGTGATTGCGCTTTCGCAATCCTAGACTGCCTGCACTGCCACCACAAGGCGTGGCGGCAAACCCTGAAAAACCGAACCCAAAACAGCGAGGACTACCCGATGAAGCTCTACTACTCCCCTGGCGCTTGCTCCCTGGCCGTGCATATCGCACTGCGCGAAGCCGGCCTGCCGTTTTCGCTCGCCAAGGTCGACCTGGCCCGGCACAAGCTGAGCGAGCCGGAAAACGGCAGCGACGACTTCTACGCGGTGAGCCCGCGCGGCTACGTGCCGATGCTGCAACTGGACGATGGCTCGCGCCACACCGAAGCCGCATCGCTGCTGCAATACGTGGCGGACCTCGCCCCGGGCAAGGCGCTGCTGCCGGCGGCCGGCACCCAGGCGCGCCTGGAAGCGGTGGGCTGGCTGACGCTGGTCTCCACCGAGCTGCACAAGGTCTTCAGCCCGTGGCTGTGGCACAAGGAAACCGCGCAGAGCACACGCGAGGATTGCCTGGCCAAGGTGGCCCTGCGCTTCGCCGAGCTGGACCGGCACCTGGCCACGCGCGACTACTTGTGCGGCACGCAGTTCACCGTGGCCGACGCCTACTGCTTCGCCGTCGCCAACTGGGCCAATATGCTGCAGATACCGCTCAACCCTTACCCCGCGCTGCAGGCCTACCTGTCGCGCGTGGCCGCGCGGCCGAAGGTGCACGAGGCGCTGGTGGCCGAGGGGCTGGCGCGCGATTGATCGTGCAACCGGTGCCGGGCGTCAGGCTGCCGTTGTGGTGACGGGCGGCAGCCTGTAGTTGTCCTGGCTAAGCAGGTCCAGCCCGCACTCCAGCGTCGAGACCCAGTCGATGAACTGCGCCACCATCACCTTGCCGCGAAACGACGGGCCGTGCTGTGGCACGATCCACTCGATATCCAGCCCGCGCGCCATGTTGGCCCACAGCCGGCAGGCGCGGTTGCCGCTCATGTAGCGCTGGTGGAAGGGCAGCATGGCGCGGGTGTGCGCGGCAAAATCGCTCACCACCGCGCCGGCTTCCCGCGCGCTGGTCATGGCCGCGCCCAGGTCGCCGGAGAACAGGATCTTGCTGATGGGATCGTAGAACTGGAAGTTGCCCTCCGAGTGCAGGAAATGCGCCGGCACCGCCAGCAACGTGCAGTTGCCCAGCGCGATCGGCATGCCGGCATCGGGGATGGTGACGATGCGCCCTTGCGTCTTGCCCGCCTGGCAGAAATGCGGCAAGAACCGCGCCCAGACGCGCGAGATCAGGATGCGGCTATCGGAGGCGGTCAGCCAGCGCCCGACCGAGGCCACGATATCCGGATCGGCGTGCGACGCCAGCACGTAGTCGAGCTGCTTGGGCGGAAAGTAGCGGCTGATGGCGAGGTACAGCTCGCCGTAGGTCATGTGCCCGCCAGGATCGATCAGCGCGCCGTGGCCGGCGTCGACGATCAGGAACTGGTTGGTCTGCACCACCTCGCCGTGCTCCTCCTCGACCAGGTCCGAAAACAGCAGGCAGGTGTGCCCGCCGGCATCGTATAGCGTGATGGCCATCGTCTGTCTCTCCCCAAAGCGGCGAAAGTAGCGATGGCGGCGCCCCGGCGGCTTGACGCTGGTCAAGAAGCCAGCGAATCGTGCGCCGATGCCATGGGGGCGGCCACGTTGAAGGGCAGTGTGCGCGGCGCCACCTGGGCGCTTGGCGGCTGGCAGGCGGTGTGCCTGGCCGGGATCGGCTTTACCGCGCTCAACCTGGTGGCGCACGGCTTCACGGCTGCGAAGCCGTGCGGTGCCGATGGCAGCTTAGTAGCCCGGTGGCTTAGCGCGCGCCGTCCAGCAATTGCTCGATCTTGCTCACGAACTGCTTGTCGTCGGGCTTGGTCATGCTGTTATAGCTGCCTACCACCTGGCCGTTGCGGTCGATCACGTACTTGTAGAAATTCCACTTGGGCGTGGTGCCGGACTGCTTGGCCAGCAGCGCGTACATGGGATTGGCATCGCTGCCGCGCACGTGCGACTTGCCCAGCATCGGGAATTTCACGCCATAGGTGTTGTAGCAAAAGTCGGCGATCTCCTTGGAGGAGCCCGGCTCCTGCGAAAAGTCGTTGGACGGGAAGCCCAGCACCACCAGCCCGCGTTCGCGGTACTTGGCGTACAGCGCCTCCAGCCCTTCGTATTGCGGGGTAAAGCCGCAATAGCTGGCGGTATTGACCACCACCACGACCTTGCCGGCGTACTGGCAGAGGTTTTGCGGCGCTTCGTCCTGCAGGCGGGGGAACTTGAAGTTGAGCGAGGCCGGGCAGGCGCCGCCCGGCTTGGCGGCGGTGGCTGCCGGGGTATCGGCGGCTTGCGCAAGACGCGGCGCGGCGACAACAGCGGCGGCAGCGGCCAGGACCAACGCGCCGGACAAGGCGATGCGTTGCAGGGCGCGTGAGCGCTGTTCGGGAAGGCTGCGCATGTAGGAAACTCCGGAGATGGTCTGTCCGTAGTTTACGCCGTTGGGCGTGAAATGGATGCGCAAGCCTCCTCCCGCTTACTCCATGGCCAGCGTGGCCGCGTGCTCGGTCACGCTGCTGCGCAACTCCACGTCCGGCATGCGGCGCACGATCACCAGCGCCAGCAGGGCGGCCACGGTGCCCACGGCAAAAATCAACCGGAAGCCCGACTCCACGCCGCCCGTCAGCACGTCCCGCACTGCGGGAGAGAGATGGGCCAGCGCCTCGCTGCCGTGGCGCAGCGCGCCCAGGTCCAGCGCCTGCGTCACGCCGGAAGCGTGCAGGGCATGGCGGAATTCCAGCGTCAGCAAGGTGCCGGCCAGCGCGCCGCCAAAGGCGCTGCCAAGTGAGCGCAGCACCAGCAGCGCGCCGGTGCCGGCGCCGGTATCGCGGCGCTCCAGCACGTTCTGCACCGTCATCAAGGTGCCGACCATGGTCATGCCCAGCCCCACGCCGGCCACCATCATGGCCAGCAACACCAGCGCCAGCGGCGTGGACGGCGAAACCGCCACGAGCGCCAGCAAGCCCAGCGCCGCCGCGATGAAACCACCGGTCAGGATGCCGCGCATGCGCCCCAGGCGCGGCGCCAGCCCGGCCACGATGAAATTGCCCGCCACCGTGGAGAGCAGGAACGGCACCACCAGCAAGCCGGACTCCGACGCGTCGGCTCCGCGCACCAGCTGGAAATGCAGCGGCAGCGCGAAGATGCACAAGAAGATATTCAGCGCAGCCATCGCGGACGCCGCCACGCCCAGCACATAAGCGCGGTTGCGGAACAGCCGCGGCGGCAGCATCGGGTCGCCCGCGCGGCGCTCCTGCCAGACCAGCGCGGTCACCGCCACCAAGGCCAGCAGCGCCAGGCCAGCGATCTCTGGCGAAATCCAGTCGTAGACATCGCCCCCCCAGCTCATCGCCAGCAAGAAGGCCACAATGGAAACCGTCAGCAGCAACGCGCCGCCCCAGTCCACCCGCGCCGAGCCGCCACGCACCTGCAGCTGGCTTAAGCCCCGATAGCACATGAACATGGCCAGCAGCCCCAGCGGCACATTGATCCAGAACAGCCAGCGCCACGACAGATGATCCGACGTCCAGCCCCCCACCAGCGGGCCGGCAATGGAAGCCACCGCCCACACGGTCGCCAGGTAACCCTGGTAACGCCCACGCTGGCGCGGCGCCACCACATCCGCGATCGCCGCCTGCGCCAGCGACATCAAGCCGCCACCGCCAATGCCTTGCAGCGCACGGAACAGGATCAGCTGCTCCAGCGTAGCCGCCATCGCGCACGCCACCGAGGCCAGGATGAACAGCGCGATCGCCAGCATCAGCAGCCGGCGCCGGCCATAGGTATCCGACAACTTGCCGTACAAGGGGGTGGAAACGGTGGAAGTGATCAGGTAGGCCGTCACGATCCACGACAGATGGCCAAACCCGTTCAGGTCATTGGCAATGGCCGGCACCGCCGGAATCACCACGGTCTGGTCCAGCGCGGACAGCAAGATGCAAAGGATGATCCCGCCGATCACGCGCATGATGGCCTGATGGCTCAGGGCAGGGGTAGCAACAGCAGAAGCAGCAGAAGCAGCAGATGAAGCAGGAGCGGAGGAAGACATCGGAGGCATCGGAGGCAGCGGGGCGCGTAGTCATGAGCAACCAACGTTGCGCCCAACCGCCAACAAACCACCTCGTTTGTCAGCCTATATCGGGGAACATGGCCACAAAATTGAAATCAACCGATTTGACGCGTACCCAGCGCTGCGCGAATCGAGAACTGCCACGAGCTGGCAGATGCCGCCTGCACGGCCCGGGCGGGCCTAATTCAGTGAATGCATAATTATATGCGGATACCAAATATGGAGTGCGGCACTAAGTTGGTTTCTGATGCGGCGCCGACGTGCCTTTTGCCTGAACGTGCGTACTTCTGTTCAGTACGAGCGGCCATCTGCCAGCAAGCCGACACGAAGCAAAAATACGGAATTTTGTAGTTTTTTTGTTGCCGGCAGGGACGGGAGCGTACCCAATACAGCGGGGCCAGATTGGGCTGGCCCCCAACAAGCCACCCGTCACACGCAGCGAAGCAAGACGTGAAGATGTGCCAAGGCCGTATGGGGCGCCTTCCTGGCCTGCCCTTTTGGCGAGACAGGAAAACAGGCCGGCGCCCCGCAGGGGTCATGAAACTGCCTTTGACTTTAAGCTTGTGACCTTAAGCCCTTGAACCTGCGGTAAATCAGCTTCCATTTACCAGGAATCACCGGGGCAATGAGATCAGAGCTTGGGATGGGGCGTCCCGCTAATGTAGTGCTCCAGTTGATCGATGATAAATTTCTGCTCGGAAATAATATCCTTGACCAGGTCCCCGATCGACAACATGCCCACCAGGGCATCGCCGTCCATCACCGGCAAGTGCCTCAACCGATGCTGCGTCATCAACGCCATGCACTCATCGGTACTCTGATCCCCGCGCACATAAATCACCGCCGACGTCATGATGTCGCGAACAAAGGTCTCCCGGGAAGTCCGCTGCATCAGGATCACCTTCCGCGCATAATCCCGCTCGCTCAAAATACCAACGATATCGCCGCGTTCGATCACCAATAACGCGCCAATGCCTTTTTCCGCCATCAGTTGCAGCGCAGCATAAACCGTGGCGCCAGGGGGAATGCTGTAGATAGCCTGAGTCGGTTTGGACTCAAGAACCTGTCGTGCAGTTTTCATCACCCACTCCTTGTTCGATCCCAACGGATTGCAACACGACCCGCGCAAAGGCGGGAGCGCCTGGCAGGGCACCTGCGCACCGCGCCGCTGCCTATCGCCTTCAGATTAGCACCACGCGCGCACGCCTTACAGGGTGACGCACACGAATCTTTGCAAAAAAACCAAGCCGCTGAAAAGCACTGCGCAAACCCGCCGGCAAGCGCTATAAAGGAAAGGGAGCGCGCCACCTGGCGCGCAATGCGCAGGAGGGCCAGCCATGGCCACCGAGTCCGTTGCCGGCAAGCGCGTCATCGTGCTCTTCGACGACAGCCGCTGCATCCATTCGCGCCACTGCGTGCTGGACCGCCCGGACGTGTTCGTGCCCGGCGTGCAGGGCGAGTGGATCCACCCCGACAACGCCAGCGCCGAAGAAATCGCGGAGATTGCGCACAACTGCCCATCGGGCGCCATCAGCTACCAGAACGTCGACGATTCCCCCGGCGAGGCGGCGCCGCTGGTCAATGTGGTGCGCGTGTTCGAGAACGGCCCGCTGGCGCTGCGCGCCGCCATCACCATCGATGGCCAGCCCGCCGGCTTTCGCCTGACGTTGTGCCGCTGCGGCGCTTCGCGCAACAAGCCCCTGTGCGACGGCAGCCACGCCAGCGCGGGTTTCGTCGCCACCGGCGAGGCCGCCACCGTGGCATCGGAGCCGCTGGCGCAGCGCGATGGGCCCCTCGATATCCATCCCATCCCCAACGGACCGCTGCGCGTCAAAGGCAATCTTGAAGTCATCAGCGGCACCGGCAGAACCATCACCCGCATGACCGAGGCCTGGTTTTGCCGCTGCGGCCAGTCGGGCAACAAGCCGTTCTGCGACGGCACGCACAAGAAGGTAGGGTTCAGGAGCGACGCGCAGGATCCATAAAATCCATAGGATCCGAAGACAACGGCGCGGCCCCCAGCGCCAGCAGGCAAAGCCGCTCCATCTGCGCCACCCATGCCGCCCGCGAGGACTCGGCAGCCTGCAGCAGCAGCCGATAGCGGCGCGCGCCCCAGACCACCTCCAGCAGGCTTCGCACCGTGGCGGGGTCCGGCGCGCCCGGCAAATCCGGGCATGCCGCCAGCGCGCGCTGCCAGGCCGCGTACAACTCATCGAACACACGGCGGTGATGCTTGGTCTCGGCGATGCGCGCTTCCAGCATGAGCATCTCGTGTTCGAAGCCCTCCAGCGAGGCATCGTCGGCGCCGCAGGTCAGCCGTGCCAGGCGCTGGACGCGCGTGCGCCAGTCCAGCCCGGGTGCGGCCGCCACTTCGGCCTCGATGCGCGCCAGCAGCAGCTCGATGGTGTGCCGCACATAGCCGGAGAGCAGCGCCTCCTTGTTAGGGAAGTACTCGTACAGGGTGCCTACGGAGCATCCGGCCTCCAGCGCCACGGCGCGCGTGGTCACGCCGTCCCAGCCACGCGCCCGCCATATCCGAACAAACGCCTCGTAAATGGCATCCACGGTAAAGCGCGCGCGCTGCTGCGACGGGCGTTTCAGCGGCCTGGCAGGCGCTTGCGCCGGCTCGGCCGCGGCACCCGCGTTTCCGAACCCGGCGGCCTGCTTGCGGCGATACATTGGTGGCATCGACCTCGACGGTGAGAAAGGGACAGAAAATGGGACAGACGATGGATCAGACGAAGCACAGCGACCATGGCAGCCACCAAGGCAGTCACAACGACAGCGCCGAACAATCGCTCACGGTCACCCGACTGCTGACACGCAAGCATGCCCTAAATGAAAGCCGGCTGGAAGCGCGCCAGGAACGCACCGACGCCGCCCCCGGCGAAGTCCTGCTGAAGATCGACCGCTTCGCACTCACCACCAACAACATCACCTACGCCGCCTTCGGCGACGCCATGAATTACTGGCAGTTCTTTCCCACCGGGCAACAAGAATGGGGCCATATGCCGGTGTGGGGCTTTGCCGATGTGGTGGACTCCAAGGTGCCCGGCGTGGCGGCGGGCGAGCGCTTCTACGGCTACTTCCCCATCGCCAGTCATATCCGCATGCAGCCCGAACGCGTGACCGAGCGCGGCTTCTACGATGCCATCGAGCACCGCCGGTCCCTGACCTCCGCGTACAACCAGTACACCCGCGTGACCAACGACGCCGCCTACGCACCCGAGCTGGAGAACTACCAGATCCTGTACCGGCCACTGTTCATCACGTCGTTCATGCTGGCCGACTTCCTCGAAGACAACCGCTTCTTCGGCACGACCCGGCTGGTAGTGTCCAGCGCCTCCAGCAAGACCGCCTATGGCACCGCCTTCTGCCTGCGCGACATCCCCGGCATCTCGCTGGCCGCCATTACCTCGGAGCGCAACCGCGCCTTTGTCGAAGGCCTTGGCTGCTACGAGGAAGTGGTCAGCTACGACGGACTGGAAACGCTTAGCACCGACGTGCCCACGCTCTACGTGGACTTCTCCGGCGACGAAGCGCTGCGCGCACGCGTGCACCATCACTTTGGCGACGCGCTGGTGTACGACTGCTTTGCCGGCTCGGCGCAGAACACGGGCTTTTTGCGCGATACCGGCCTGCCCGGGCCCAAGCCCGAGTTCTATTTCGCACCGGTGCAGATCCGCAAGCGCAATGCCGACTGGGGGCCCGAAGGCGTGAACCGGCGCTTCAACGCAGCGCAGCGCGCGTTTATCGATTATGTGAAAGAGCCGGCGAACGGCTGGCTGACGCTGATCGAAGCGCGGGGCTTCGGCGCCGCGCAGGAGAGAATCGCGAGCCTGCTGGCAGGTGGAAGCGAGCCGAAGGCGGGGTACGTGGTGCGGCTCGGTTGAGCGCCGCATGCCTGTTGTTGCCAGTGCGCGGACGGGGCTTGCACGCGAGTGGCCGCGCCGGGCTCCTCGCAGACGAAAGCCCGGCGAGCCTGACTGCCAGTGTGTATGATCAAACGAAGAGCCGGGCAGCCACGCGTTGGACGAGAGCCCTGCAGTCCGTTGCGAGGATCTCTCGATGCGCGTCTCTTCGTTTGCCGGCGTACTCGCACTGCACGGCGCCTGTACCTACGCCCAGGCAAACCCGCCGCCCATCGCCAACGCTGGCTGGTTCGAGCCCGCTCGCGTCGGCGTCTCGCTTGGCATTGCGCCCGAAGCCAACCTTGGCCGCCTCGAGTTGCGCTGGGACCTGAGGCAGGACCTGTGGGACAGTGCCGCGCGATCGGTCAGGCTGCGCCTGGGGCTGGAGATTTCTGCGGGCGCCTGGGATCCGCATGGCGGCAGCAGCGGCGCAATGGGCGACATCGGCCTGACGCCCGTCTTTCGCTTGCAGGGTGGGGGCAACGCGACAGCCTTCGTGGATCTCGCCATCGGCGCCCACCTGCTCTCGCGCACCCGCATCTCGGATACGACCGTGTTCTCCACGGCGTTCCAGTTCGGCGACCGCATCGCCATCGGCTACCACTTTGACGATGCCATGCACTCCGAAGTCGCGCTGCGCCTGCAGCACTACTCCAACGGCAGGATCAAGCGGCCCAACCCCGGCATCAACTTCCTGCTCGTACAGTACTCGGCGCAGTTCTGAGCGCAGCGCGGCCGCGCTGCCGCCTTACTCCGCGCTTTGCAGGTAGCGCTGGCGCGCCTCTTCTTCCAGGATCACGTCTTCCACTTCCGCCAGCACGGCGTCCACGTCCACCGGGGTGTCGTCCACGGCAACCTGGCCGGTCAGCTTCACGCCAGGATGCAGCAAGCCGGCCTGGTAAAGCGCCCAGATTTCCTTGCCGTACTGCGTACCATTGAGCGCCGGCGCAAACTGGCCGAAGTAAAACGCGAGGTTATCCACATCGCGCTCCAGCATGGCGCTGGCTTCGCTGTTGCCGGCGGCATCCACCGCCTGCGGCAGGTCGATGATGACCGGGCCGTCGGCGTCCACCAGGATGTTGAATTCGGACAGGTCGCCGTGCACCACGCCGGCGCACAGCATCAGGATCACCTGCTCGATCAGCGCGTCGTGGAATGCCACCGCCTGCTCCGGGCTCAGCGCCACGTCATTCAGGCGCGGCGCGGCATTGCCCTCGGCATCCACCACCAGCTCCATCAGCAGCACGCCCTCGAAGCACAGGTGCGGCGTGGGCACGCGCACGCCGGCGGCGGCAAGGCGGTATAGCGCATCCACCTCCGCGTTGTGCCAGGCTTCTTCTGCCACCTTGCGCCCGTAGCGCGTGCCTTTTTCCATGGCGCGCGCCTGCCGGCTGTTCTTGACCTTGCGCCCCTCCTGGTAGGTCGAGGCCTGGCGGAAGCTGCGTTGCGCGGCATCCTTGTAGACCTTGGCGCAGCGGATCTCGCCACCGCTGCGCACGACATAGACGGTGGCTTCCTTGCCGCTCATCAACTGGCGCAACACCTCGTCGACCAGGCCGTCTTCGACCAGCGGCTGGAGCCGCTTCGGCGTTTTCATCGGGCAGCACCAAGTGGGCACGGCGAGCCCGCCATGCGCGGGGACAGCAGCGTCGCGGCCACCGTTATTCCGTCAGCATGCGCACTTTCACGCGCTTGCCCTTCACTGTCCCGTCATTCAGCTTGCGCATCGCCTCGCGCCCGATCGAACGCTCGACCGCCACGTAGGTGGACATGTCCATCACGTTGATCTTGCCGATCTGGTGCTTGGCGTAGCCTGCGTCGCCGGTGAGCGCGCCGAGGATGTCGCCGGGGCGCATCTTTTCCTTGCGCCCGCCAAGGATCTGCAGCGTGACCATGGGGGGCAGCAGGCGCTCATTGCTGGCGGGAGTCAGGTCGGACAGGGGCTGCCACTCCATCTCGGCGCCCATGGCCTGCTCGATATTGCCCACGCGGCCCATCTCGTTCATGCTCGCCAGGCTAAGCGCCCAGCCATCCTGGTCCGCGCGGCCGGTGCGGCCGATGCGGTGGACGTAGACCTCGGGGTCGGGCGTGACGTCGACATTGATCACCGCTTCGAGCTGGGCAATGTCCAGCCCGCGCGCGGCCACGTCGGTGGCGACCAGCACCGAGCAGCTGCGGTTGGCGAACTGCACCAGCACCTGGTCGCGCTCGCGCTGGTCCAGCTCGCCGTGCAGCGCCAGGGCTTCGAAGCCTTGCGCGCGCAGCAGGTCGACCAGGTCGCGGCAGCGGGCCTTGGTATTGCAGAAGGCCAGCGTGCTGACCGGGCGGAAATGGTTGAGCAGCAGGCCCACGGCGTTCAGGCGATCGCTGTCGGCCACCTCGTAGAAGCGCTGGCGGATCTTGCTGTCATCGTGCTGCTCTTCCAGCTTGACCTCGCGCGGCTTGCGCAGGAACTGCTGGCTGAGCTTGGCGATGCCTTCGGGATAGGTGGCCGAGAACAGCAGCGTCTGGCGCTCCTTGGGGCAGTGGCTTGCCACATAGGCGATGTCGTCGAAGAAGCCCATGTCGAGCATGCGGTCGGCTTCGTCCAGCACCAGCGTGTTGAGCGCATCCAGGTTCAGCGTGCCGCGCTCCAGGTGATCCATGATGCGGCCGGGCGTGCCCACGGCGATATGTGCGCCATGCGCCAGGCTGTCGGCCTGGGGGCGCATCGGCGAGCCACCGCACAGCGTCAGGATCTTGATGTTTTCTTCCGCGCGCGCCAGGCGGCGGATTTCCTGCGTGACCTGATCGGCCAGTTCACGCGTGGGGCACAGCACCAGCGCCTGCACGTCGAAGCGGCGCGCATCGAGCCGGTTCAGCAGCGCCAGCGCGAAGGCGGCGGTCTTGCCGCTGCCGGTCTTGGCCTGCGCGATCAGGTCCTGGCCGGCCAGCGCGATCGGCAGGCTGGCCGCCTGGATCGGTGTCATGGTCTGGTAGCCGAGCTGCTCCAGCGTCGCCAGCGTGGCGGGCGAAAGGGGCAGTTTGGAGAAAGAGGCGCCGGCAGCGGCGGGCGCTGCGGATTGGGTAGGGCTTGAGGTCATGCCGGATTATACCGGGCTGGCTACCGCGCTTCTGTCGTCAATTTGTCGCCTCCCGTCGCCTCCCTGCGTCTATTTACCCCTGGCGCCGGCTTCCCAGGGCGGCGCCTGCCATCCCAGCCGCGCCAGCAGCGCCTGCGCCGCTGCCGGCGCGCGCTCCTTGGCGCCGCTGATAAAGAACACGAAGACTTCGCGCTTGCGCCTTGCAGGTGCGCTGGCATCCACTTGCGGCAGATCCTCCGGCCTCCCGCCCGCCGCCCAGGCCTGCACGCGCTCGCCCCACGCATCCAGCGCCTTGGGCGCGTAGCCACTCCTCAGCGTCTGTGCGCTGCGCATCAGCCGCGCATAAACAAAATCCGCGGTGAGATCCGCGAAGGACGGAAACTTGTCCGAGTCCGTGAAGACGGTGGCCGCCTTGTACTTGCGCGCGAGCTTGAGATAGGCTGGCGTCATGAAGCTCTCGTGCCTCACGTCGAGCACATGACGCAGCTTGCGTCCTTCGACCGATGCCGGCAGCAGCGCCAGGAAGGCCTCGAAATCTTCCGGGTCGAACGGCTTGGTGGGCGCGAACTGCCAGACGATGGGGCCGAGCTTGTCGCCCAGCTCGGCGATGCCGCTGTCGAGAAAGCGCGCGATGGACTCGCCGGACTCCGCCAGCACGCGGCGGTTGGTGGCAAAACGCGATGCCTTGACGGAGAACACAAAGCCATCCGGCGTCTCGTCGCGCCATTTGGCAAACGAAGTGCGCTTCTGGGTGCCGTGGTAAGTGCTGTTGATCTCGATGGCGGTGAGCTGGCGGCTGGCGTATTCCAGCTCCCGGCTTTGCGTCAGTCTGGCGGGATAGAAGTTGTCGCGCCAGGGGGCGAAGTTCCATCCGCCGATGCCGACGCGGGCGATGGGCGCTTCGTGGGATTTGGTTGTGCTCCTAGCGCTTGCTTCAGCCATGCGTTCGCGTCCTGTCCAGGTGAATCGATGGGCCCTGAGCGCGCGCGGACAACTCAAACAAAGCGCACGCAGTAAATCGGCGGCAGATGTGCCGAGAACAGCTTCCAGCGCTCCCCGCCGCTCTCCGATATCCACAGGCTGCCGGTGGTGGAGCCCATGGCAAGCCGCTCGCCGGTATGATCCACCGCCAGCCCGTGCCGGTAGATCAGGTCATACGACGGCGCCGCGGGCAGCCCCTCGGAGAATGCCTCAAAACTCACCCCGCCGTCACGCGTGCGGGTGACCACCAGCTTGCCGTCCACCGGCACGCGGCATTCATCCTTGACTGCCGGCACGAACCACGCGGTATTGGGCCGGCGCGGATGCGCCGCCACGGCAAAGCCAAAGCTCGACGGCTTGGCGTGCAAGCGCTGCCAGTGCATGCCCGCATCGCCGGAGCGAAAGATCCCGCCATGGTGCTGCACCCACATTGCATGCGGATGGCCGGCACATTGCGCCAGCCGGTGCGGATCCTGGATATTGCCATCCTCGCGCCGCTCCGGTGGCATGTAGTCGGCCACCATGCCGCTCGCCGTGCAGGCCCAGTTCCTGCCACCGTCCCGCGTCTGCCACACACCGCCGCACGACACGGCCACGGTGACGTGGCGGCTATCGTGCGGATCCACGCAAATGGAGTGGATGCCCGGCACATCGTAGCCGCCGCCGAACCACTCGCTGCGCTCGGGGCGGTCCCACAGCGGCCGGTTCAGCGCCCAGCTGGCGCCGCCGTCGCCCGAGCGGAACAAGCCACCCGGCAAGGTGCCGGCCCACAGCACGCCGGGCTCGTCGGTCCCGCCGGTTTCCATCGACCAGATCTGCTGCAAGGACCACGGCACCGCCGGCGCGGCGATCGCGGGTTCGCCGGTTTGCGCAGGGATGGGTACGCCCGGCACGGCCGCGTCCCGGGGCGGATCCGGCTCCGGCTGGGGCGGATAAACCGGCACCGCGCAAGCCTCCCACGCCACGCCGCGCGCCCTGCGCCGCCATAGCTTCACGCCAAAATGCCCAAGGTTGAGTGCCGCATACAAGGCACCGTCACGCGGATCGCCCAGCACCATGCTCACTGGCTCGCCCAGGAAATGCACCGACTCCTGCAGCCAGGTGAGCGCGCTGTCGCGCCGCAGCATCAACAAGCCCTTGCGCGTGCCAATGAGAAGTTGATCGTTCATGCTGACCTCCACGCTTGAGCGCCGAGCCTTCAGCGGCAAGCCGTCAACCGCCTGACAGCGCCTGCACCACAAAGATCTGGCTGCTGGCGCCCACGCGATCGCTCATGCGCCGGCGGTCGCGAATGGCCGAGCCATCCACAAACACCGCCAGGTGCCGGCGCAACTGGCCCTGGTCATCGAGGATATAGCCGCGCAGCTCCGGCTGCTCCCGAAACGCCATCTCCAGCGCGGCGCAGACGGTAGCCGCGGGCACTTCCCGCTCCGGGCTCGGGATATGGCGCTGGATCGCAGAGGCAAAGACAAGGCGCGGCATGGCGAAAGGGCCAGCGCGGGGACCGCTGGCCGTGATGGCGAGTGTCTTGCAGTTTAGGAAATACTGCGGGGGAATGGGTGTGCGGTTGCGCGCAGTGGCAACAATCAGGGCTGTGGCGCAGCCGTGGCGCTTTGACGCTGCAACGCAGCATGCGCGGGAAGCCGGGACGCCCACCGGCAAGAAACCTCCAAGGCCTGCATACTGTCGGCTCCATGGCATCCATACCACTCACGTAAGGACGAAAGATGGCAAGCACCTTGTACGACATTCCCCTGAAACGCATCGACGGCACCGACAGCCGGCTCGCGGATTTTCGCGCTCGTGTGCTGCTGGTTGTGAACGTGGCATCGAAGTGCGGCCTGACGCCCCAGTACGAAGGGCTCGAAGCGCTGTACCAGGCCAAGCGCGCCGAGGGCCTGGAGGTGCTGGGATTCCCGGCCAACAACTTCAAAGGCCAGGAGCCGGGCGACGAGGCGCAGATCCAGGAATTCTGCAAGCTGACCTACGACGTGCACTTCCCGATGTTCTCGAAGGTCTCGGTGCTCGGGCCGGACCAGCATCCGCTGTACGCGGCACTGACGCAAGCCCAGCCGGCCGCCATCGGCGACGGCCCTTTCCGTGAGCGCCTGAAGGGCTACGGCGTGAACCCGGAGAACGCCACCGATGTGCTGTGGAACTTCGAGAAATTCCTGATCGACCGGGAAGGCAAGGTGGTAGCGCGCTTCGCACCGGACGTCGCCGCGAACGATCCGCGCCTGCTGGAGGCAATCGATGCGGCGCTGGGCCAGGGCCGCTGACCGGTAGCCGTTGGCTAGCGGCGCGGCGGCGTAGCAGCGGCACGAGGAGGGCATCAGGACTCGCCCACTCCGGCCGCCACCCGCTAGCTACGCGCCCAAGGTCACGTCCGCCTCCAGCGGATACACCGGCCGCGTCAGACGCGCAAACGGGAACTGCGTGTAGCGCGAACTCGTCACGCCGCCGCCATCACACTCCACCACCCCCTTTGCGATCGGCACGAACACCGGCCGGCAGTACATGCGCGACTTCAGCAACAGGTAGCGCTGCGCCAAGGGATCCACACCGATATGGGTAAAGATGCCCAGGTCCCAGTGCTCCTGCGGTGTCTCGGTCACCACCACCTGCGCCGCGCCGATATCGAGCAGCACGGTGCGGCCCATGCGGATGCGCGCGCCGGTGTAGGTCGGGCCACTGATCACGTATTCTCCATTGCTGATGGCGGCCACCCGGCCGGTCAGGGTCAGCGGCGTCGGGTAGATGCCAAGCTGGGTCAACGGCACCTTGTTGCCCACCGGCAACGTCACGCGGGCATCCACGCCGGCCTCGATCATCGCGGCTACGGCCTGCGGGTCGCATACCGGCCCCACGGCAATGCCGGACAAGCCTTGCCGCAAGGCCTCGCGCAGGACCTGCATATCGTCGCAGGTGCCGCCCGACATGCAGTTGTCGCCGTGGTCCAGCAACAGCACCGGCCCGCTGCCACCTTGCGCGGCCAGTTGCGCGGCGCGCGCAATCGATTCAGCCAGCGGCTCGCTCTCATAGACAAAGCCGGCGCGCTCCGCCCAGATCTGCGCGGCAAGCTTGTCGGCCGCCGCCTGCGCCGCAGCCTGGCCGCCATCGGCCACCACCAGCACGCTCAGGCAAGGCGCCGCGATATCCGCCAGCCCGAAGCCGGCCAGCACCGACACCGCCAGCATGCCGTCGGCCTCGGCCTGCCTGGCCGCCGCCACTGCGCGCTGGATCGCGCCTTCGCCGGTATTGCTGCGCAGTGTGTGCGTGACCATCGGCAGGCGCCGCCAGGCCAGCGCGGGCCGCGCCTTTTGCTCGAGCATGCGCATCAGCAGGCGGCCCGCGTGCTCGCCAGTCTCGTACATGTCCACGTGCGGATAAGTCTTGAAGCTGACCGCGATATCCGCGTGATCGATCATGGCCTGCGTCACGTTGCCGTGCAGGTCCAGCGCAACGGCAATCGGCGCGTGCGGCAGCACTTCGCGCAGGCGCGCCAGCAACTCACCCTCGCCGTCGTCGCTGTTCTGCGCGACCATGGCGCCGTGCAGGTCGAGCATCGCGGCATCGCACCCGGGCGCCGCCTTGACGATGGCATCGCACAAGGCCGCATACGCATCGGCCGCGACGCGTCCGCTCGGGTTGGCGCTGGCCGTGACCGGCACCACCAGCTCCGCGCCTGCCGCCTCGGCCAGGTCGATAAAGGCACCGATGGCCGTGCGCGTGCCCTTGCTCGCCCGGTACGCATCCTCGCCGTATTGCGGATGAAAGGACGACAGCGGCGTCGCCACCGGCGAGAAGGTATTGGTTTCGTGGTTCAGTCGTGCGATCAGGATCTTCATGGCGGTGCGGGGGCTCCAGCATGGAAGTGGCCGGGAATGTCCGGCCGGAACGGGGGATGGGGACCAGCGATGCGGCATCGGCGGCCAATGACTGGCATGACCTCGATGCAACGGCCAAAGTCTACCGGCATGTGGCCCAGGATGGAACGGTGAGGAAGAGG
The DNA here is from genome assembly GCF_058794615.1 of Cupriavidus sp. GW823-FHT07A04. Classification (NCBI taxonomy): domain Bacteria; kingdom Pseudomonadati; phylum Pseudomonadota; class Betaproteobacteria; order Burkholderiales; family Burkholderiaceae; genus Cupriavidus; species Cupriavidus sp. GW823-FHT07A04. The sequence continues at coordinate 23,577 of NZ_JBXAHA010000025.1, read as the reverse complement.
GGCACCGGAATTGCATCGCGCGGCGTGCGGCCGTGCTGGACACGATGATGCAGCCATGATGGACAATATCGCGCCAATCTCAACCTCGGAACAATGACAATGAAGAAGCAACTGCTGCGCCTGGGCGCTATCCTGCTGGCCATCGGCGGCCCCGCCATCTCCCACGCGGCCAACCTGCCACCGCTAGCCGCCCTGCTCGACTGCAAGGGCGAAGCCAGCGGCGTGGCCGCCTACGTCGATGCCCTGGAAGACGGCGGGCTGCCCGGGTGGAGCAAGAACGACGAACTGAGCGGCTTTGCCTCCGCCGTGTATCGCACCCCCAAGCCCGTCAGCGTTGCCGGCCTGCCCACCACCGACGTGCGCTTCGGCGACTACCAGCTCGGCAACTACACGGCCTATGGCATCACCAGCGCCACCGACCTCAACGCCGTGGCCAGCCAGCTCGGCCTGCGCGGCGTGGCCGGCCGGGGCCTGGCCCGCGAGAGCGCGCGCGGCGCGTGGATCGTGGCACGCGAGTACAAGGGCCGGGTCGAGCTGGGCTGCGAATATCCCAATCCGCGGCTTGGCGGGCAGAAGGGTGCGCCAGCGCGCTGAAGACTCTCCGGCGGCGCCGCTGCCCTGGCGCCGCTCACCTGGCCCCCTCACCTGGCCCCCTCACCTCAATCCGTGCCGCCCGTCTTCGCCGGATACTTCACCGCATTCATCTCCATCTTGGCCTTCACCGCCGCGTTCAGGTCAACATCGAGCGCGGTCAGCAACTGCGCCAGGTAGATCGTGATGTCCGCCAGCTCCTGCTCCACGTGCGCACGCTCGTCCGTGGACATGACGGCGCGCGCCTCCTCCTCCGTCTTCCACTGGAAAATCTCGACCAGCTCGGCCACTTCCACGCTCAGCGCCATGGCCAGGTTCTTGGGGCTGTGATACTTGCCCCAGCCGCGGGCCTCGCCAAATGCGGCGGCCGCTTGCTGGAGCGTCTTGATGTCGATCAGGGTCATGATGGTTCACTGCAAAAATAAGCACCGCGCCTATTGAACCACGAATGCAAGCGGCTCGCGGCGCGCAACATGCAGAGAAACATTGGTTTCATGTGCGCGCATACACCGAGCCGGACGACCTGGTCAATGGCGCGCGATCCTGCTGGCGCCTAGCGGCCAAGCCACGCCGGCAGCTGCGCGATCAGGTACAGCGCCGCGCCGATGAGCCCGCCGACCACCGTGCCGTTCATGCGGATGTACTGCAGGTCCTTGCCCACGTTCAGCTCGATCTGCCGGGACATATCGCGCGCATCCCAGCTGCGGATGGTGTTGCTGATATGCCGCGTGATGAACTCCGCGAAATCCGGCGCCATATTGCGCGCCGCATCGCGCAGGTGATCGTTGAGCGATGCGCGCAGGGACGCGTTGCGCGCCAGCTCCGCGCCGATCCACTGGCCCGCCGCCGCCACCTTGCGGTGTGTGGCGGAATCCTCGCGCGCCAGGTCGCGCTTGAACCAATCGCGCCACTCGGCCCAAAGCCCCCCGACATAGGCGTTCAGCGCCCCATCCTGCTTCAGGTGCGCCTTCAGCGCCTCGGCCTTGGCGTGGAAGGTGGCATCGTGCTTCAGCCGTTGAATCAAACGCTGCACGGCCGCATCGAAGCGCTTGCGCAACTCGTGATCGGCATCGCCCTCGATCTGGGTCAGCACGCGGCTCAGCGCCGCAGAAATCATGTCAGCGCCATTGCTCCCGATCCACTCGGTGGGAAGCAGCCGCTCCTTCCTGGGGTGATCGCTCTTCAGCCACTCCACGATCCGCTCCGAGATAAAAGCGCGGGCGGGCGGCTCGTTGAGCAAGGCGATCAACTGCGCGATGGTCTCGTCGAGCAGCGCCTGGTGCCGATCGTTCCTGGTCAGGCTGTCGAGGATGGTCGCTGCGGACTCCGACAGATCGACCTTGTCGATCATCGTATCCACCGCCCGCTTCAGCAGCGACTGGATGTTGCGCTCATCCATCACATCCAGCATGCCGCTCGCGAACTTCACCACCACATCACCGATCTGCCGCGCGTTGGCGGGCGACTCCAGCCAGCGGGTGACCACCAGCGCCGGATTGTGCCGCTCGATCAGCGCAACCACGGACGGCACGTCCAGGAACTTCTCCTTCACGAACACCGCCAGGCCGTCCGCGATATCGTCCCGCTTGCGGATGATGATGTTGGTGTGGCGCGCAAAGCCCGGCAACGGAATCCGCCGGAACAGCGCCGCCACCGCAAACCAGTCCGCCAGCCCGCCAACCAGCGCCGCCTCCGCCGCCGCCCGCACGCCATCCGTCAAAGGCGCGCGCGGCAGGAGGACGGTGGTGACAAAAACGGCAAACGCGAACAGTAGCAAGGCCAATGCCTTGCGCTTTGCGACCCTGAGTTCTTCTTCCTGATGCATGGGATACCGGGCCCTGCTGCTGGGCTTGGAGATGGGAGCGCCATCATAAATCGCATTCCGGACAAGGCAATGTCCGGTCCCGCTATCGGCTATCGGCTATCGGCTATCGGCTATCGGCAATCAAACGCTGCTGCCGTAGCGCGCAACATTCAAAGCCCAGGATACTTCGTCCGGATGCGCCGAACCAGCGCCTCGTCTGCCGGGGCGATGCCCAAGTCCCACTCGGGGAACACGCTCAGGTCATCAGCCAGCTCGGTGATCACTTCGCGCAGCTCCAAAGGCGCCAGCCACTCCGGCGGAATCGCCTCCACGCCAAGCAACGTGCCCAGCAGGTTTCCCGTGATGGCGCCCGTGGAATCCGAGTCGCCATCGTGATTCACCGCCAGCACAACCCCGTGACGAAAATCACGCGCGACCAGCGCGCAGTAAATGGAGATCGCCAACGCCTCCTCCGCCACCCAGCCCTCGCCCAGGCGCGCGATGGCATCATCAAAGGCCACGCCGGAGTCGGCCAGCGCCTGCGCATGCAGGATGGCCAGCAGCGTCTGCTCGTGATCCGGCCGCGTGGACAAGCACGCTTTGGCGCTCGACAAAGCATCAGGCAGCGCAGCACCGTCGGCCAGCTCGCGGATCAACACCGCCAGCACGCCGCCCGTCAGCGATCCGCTTGGATGTCCATGGGTCAGCGCGGCCAGCTCCGTTCCCAGGGCAAAGGCATCCTGAGGCGATCGCTGCCCGGCGCGCCGCCACACAAACAGGCCAGCCGGCGCCACACGCATCACGCCCCCGCAGCCCTTGCTATCGTTGCGCGCGAGCTCTCCCAGCTTGAGCATCGCCTCCAGCGCCGATAAACAAGTGTTTCCCGGCGCGCGCCGGCTATGCAGTGCCGCCTGCTGGTAAAGCCATCCCGGCTGGTCCGACAGCACATCGCGATGAAACGCCGGCTGGATCCCCTGCGTCAGCAACCAGCGCAGATAAGCGCGCGAGGCCACGCCAGGCACACTGCCGACGCCCCCGCTCGCCTCGCCCACCCACGCCCGCAGCAAGCCCTCCGCCGTGAACAACGTCATCTGCGTGTCGTCGGTGATGGTACCGACGCCACCGTAGGCCGGGGCGTAGCCGGTGATGCCGTCCTTGCCAAAGCGCTCGCGGATCTCCGCGAGCGACAGGAACTCCACGGGAGCGCCCAGTGCATCGCCAACAGCGCCGCCCAGCAGGCAGCCCTGGAAGCGGCTGCGTGTGATCTCGCAATCCATGACCGAAGCAGAAAACAAAAAACCCTCCGTGTAAGGAGGGTCGACGCATGGCCCGTTTGGTTGCTCCTCAAGGAGCCACATCCGCTTTCGCGATCCACCTTGCCCGGGAAGGCAGGTTGGCTTGGGCGTCGACCCAAATCAGAATGTGGGCGGATTGGAACATGGGGGGTTGGTGGGTGTCAAGGGTGGGGCAAGCAGGGTCAGCCGCATGATCGTGAGCCGGATCAACGGTGTTTGCTATTTCCAGCGGACCGATTTTGTCCGCCTTGCACCTGTTCAAGCCGGCTTGAGGCGCGTGCTTGCCGAGATACCTGTGAGCAGGCAATCAGAAGGTCGCCGGTGAATTGACCCACAAAACCCGCGCCACGCCGGTGCCGGCGTTACGGTAACCGTGCGGCACGCTGCTCGGGAACGTGAACGCATCGCCCACGCCAACTGTGTAGCTCATGTCGCCCAGCGTCAGCTCAAGCGTGCCTTCAAGCACATAACCGACTTCCTCGCCGACATGCTCGATCTGCCCATCGCTGGCTTCGCCCGGTGCCACGATGTGGATATTGGCCTGCAGCAAACCGCCACGCTTGGCAAGCACAATGCGCTCCAGCGCGATGCCGCCCGCCTTGATGACCGGACGCTCGCCCTGGCGCTTGATGGGGCTTTCGCTGGGGTTGTCCTCGCTCGTCAGCGCGGCGATATTGGTGTCGAGCGCAACCGCGAGCCGGTGCAGCATGGCGAGCGAGGGGGAGGCCAGGCCGCGCTCCAGCTTGGAGATCAGGCTTTCCGAGCAGCCAGCCTTCTGCGCCAGCTGCAGCAGCGTGTAGCCCGACACCAGGCGCGCATGGCGCAACCGCACGCCCAGGCTGGAGGCAGGCGTCTTCTTGTCGTTCGGGTCGCTTTGATCTTCTGAGTCGATCTGGTCAACCGCCAGCGCGCTTTTGGCTTTCAATTCACGTTCCGTGCAAGACAAGTTGAAGATGAAGAACCCAGGTTACTGGCTCGCCAGCGCGACCACGGTATAGGCCAGCGCCTGCGCCCCAAGGAATAGTTCGTGCGGAACTGTTTCCTCTGCCGCGTTATGGCTGATCCCACCTTTGCTGGGCACAAAAATCATGGCCGTGGGGCAATGCTCCGCCAGGTACATGGCATCGTGGAACGCTCCGGATGTGAGGTGCAGCGGCTTGCCCTGCGATGCCTGCTCGCTGGCCCGCGCACAGGCCCGCTCGATCAGGTTCAGCATGGCAGCGGGAAAGTGCGTTGGCGGGCGCCGGAAAAAGCATTGGTACGTGATGCCGCCCTGGCGCGGCCGAGCCTGCGCCACCACAGCAGCCAGCATTGCCTCGAAACGCGCCAGCACCGCCTCGTCCACGCAGCGCACATCAATCGTGAATTCTACCTTGCCCGGAATCGTGTTGACGGAGTTAGGGCCGACCTGCCAGCGGCCCAGCGTCAGCCGCAACTGGCTGGCGGCCTCGGCGGCGGCGTAGGTGTACAACTGGTGGGCGATGCCAACGGCGGTAGCCATGGCATCGCTGCGCTCGTCCATGGGCGTGGTGCCCGCATGCGCCATCACGCCGGTGCATTCCACGCGGTACCACCGCACACTCTGGATGCCGGTGACCACCCCCAGCGGCACGGCCGCGCGCTCCAGCACCGGGCCCTGCTCGATGTGCAACTCCACGCAGGCGGACATCGGCCGCTGCATCGGGCGGCGCGGCACATCGTTCGTGGCGGCAAGCGCGGCATCCAGCGCATCGCCGAAGCGGATGTTGGCGCCGTCCACCGACGCGCGATACGCGGGCAGGCAAGCCGGGTCCACAAACGCGCTCGACCCCATGGCCCCGGGCCCGAAGCGGCTGCCTTCCTCGTTGGTCCAGGCCACCACTTCGATCGGGCGCAGCGTCTCGATGCCGGCGTCATTGAGGGCCGCGATGACTTCGAGCCCGGCCAGCACGCCGTAGGCGCCGTCCAGCTTGCCCCCGACCGGCTGCGTGTCGGCATGGCTGCCGGTCAGCACGGGCGGAAGGTCCGCCTTGCCAGCACGGCGGAAAAACAGGTTGGCGCAATCGTCCGTGCTCACCTCGCAACCCAGCGCGCGCGCCTGCTCGATCAGGTAGCGCCGCGCGGCAAGGTCGATATCGGTCAGCGTTTCACGGGAGACGCCGCCATCGTCCCGACCGCCGAAAGCGGCCAGCGCGGCAATGGCCGCCTGCAAGCGGCCACTATTGACATGGTCCTGTGCCTGTTCTGCCGCGCGCTGCGCCAGCGGATCTTGTTGAGTCAATGGATTCTCCTCGGATTCAGATCGGTCATATCGCCGCGCTTCAAGCCACGCAGCGCTCAAGCGTCTGCGCAGCCGCAAGCACGCGCGCATCGCCCCGGTGCGGGCCAATCAGCGTCACGCCCACCGGCATGCCGTGCGCACCCGTGCCGGTAGGTACATGGACACAGGGATTGCCAAGCAGCGTCCACATGCGGTTGAACATCGGATCGCCCGTCGCGCCCAGGCCGGCCGGGGCCTCGCCCGGCGCGCTCGGTGCGAGGACGATGTCGACGGACGCGAACATCTGCTCGAAGGCCCTGCGCGCGGAACTGGCAAGCGCCTGCGCGGCAAAGAAGCGGCTGCCATCGATGCCGCGGCCCGCCGCCAGCAACGCGGCAAAGCCACTGCTGAAACCATCGGGCCGCGCGCGCATTTCCGGGGCGAACGCGGCTGCGGCTTCGTACGCCATGATGTCGATCTGGGCCTGCGTCAGTTCGTCGAACTCCACCGGCAGCAGCAGGTCGCTCAACACCGCGCCACGGCCCTCGAGCAAGCGCGCGGCCGTGTCCAGCGTACGCCGGCTGTCATCACCCGCGCGCTCCCAATGCGGCGTGCGGCAAATGCCAACGCGCAACGGCATCGCCTGCCCGGTCTGCGGCGGCGTGAGCGGCAGGCGCGCCATCGCGCCGATGAAGAAGGCAGCATCGTCGACGCAGCGCGCCAGCACGCCCACGGTATCCAGGCTGGGCGCGAGCGACTTGATGCCAGCCGACGGCAGCGTGCCAAAGGTCGGCTTGTAGCCGACCACACCGCAATAGGCAGCAGGACGGATGATGGAGCCGGCAGTCTGCGTGCCGAAGGCGATCGGCACCATGCCGGCAGCCACCGCCGCCGCCGATCCGCTGGACGAGCCACCCGGTGTGCGCGGGGCATCGGCGGGGGCGCGCGGGTTGCGCGTGGGCCCCGGCTGGAAAGTAGCGAACTCCGTGGTCACGGTCTTGCCCATGACCACCGCGCCCGCGGCGCGCGCCATTGCCACGCAGGCGGCATCCATGACCGGCCGATGGCCGGCGTAGATCGGCGAGCCATAGGTGGTGGGCATGTCGGCGGTGTCCATCAGGTCCTTCACGCCGATGGGCAAGCCGTGCAACGCGCCCAAGGCAGGCCCCGCATCCAGCAACCGTGCCTGCTGCAATGCCTGCGCCCCATCGAAATGCTGCCAGGCCAGAATACCGGCCTCGGCGGCATCGATGCGCGCGATGTACGCGCGTACCAAGGCCTGCACGCTGAGCTCGCGCCGCGCCATGCGTGCCGCCAGCTCGCGCGCCGGCAGTGCCAGGAAATCATTCATGCCTGTTCTCCGTCAGCCGAAATACGCCGAGCGCACTTCGTCGTTGCTGGCCAGCGCTTCGGCCGTGCCCTGGGCCACCACGCGCCCTTGCGACAGCACGTAGCCGTAATGCGAAATGGCCAGCGTCTGCCGCGCGTTCTGCTCGACCAGCAGCACAGTGATGCCCAGTGCGTTGATCTGCTTGATGACCTTGAAGTTCTCTTTCACATACAGCGGCGACAGCCCGAGCGACGGCTCATCGATCACCAGCAGCTTCGGCTCCGCCATCAAGCCCCGGCCAATCGACACCATCGCCTGCTCACCGCCCGACATCGTCCCCGCCAGCTGCGCCGCCCGCTCCTTCAGGCGCGGAAAGATATCGTAGACCTTGGCCAGGCGATCGCGCACCCGCGCCGCGTCGGTCTCCAGGTACGCACCCAGCGCCAGGTTCTCCGCCACCGTCATGCGCGGAAAGATCTTGCGCCCCTCCGGGATGCAAGCAATGCCGGTGGCGATGATGTTGTGCGTCTTCTCGCCAGCCAGGTCCTTGCCATTCCACAAGACCTGGCCCTGGCGCGGCGGCGTGAGGCCGAGGATGGCGCGAATCAGCGTGCTCTTGCCCGCGCCATTGGCGCCGAGGATGCAGGTGATCTTGCCAGGGGCCACGTCGATGGAAACGTCATGCAGCACGTTGACCCTGTCATACCCGGTGGTGAGCCCTTTCACGCTGAGCGTGCCGGGGGAATCGAGCGTGCTCATGCGGCTTCCTCTCCAAGGTAGGCGGTCTGCACATTGGCGTCGGCGGTGATTTCCGTGTAGGTGCCCTCGGCGATCTTCTTGCCATAGTTCAGCACCACGCAGCGGTCGGTAATGCGCTCGATCACGTTCATCTCGTGCTCGATCAGCACCACCGACAAGTTCGGCAGCTTGCCGCGCACATCCAGGATGTCGCTCATCAGCGCATGCGTTTCGTCGTGCGTCATGCCGGCGGAAGGCTCATCGAGCAACAGCAGGCGCGGCTGACTCATCAGCGCGCGGCACACCTCGATGCGGCGGCGATCGATCATGGTGAAGGTCTCCACGGGCTCGAACAACCGCGCCACCAACGGCGGGCTGAAGATATTCAGCAGCCCCTTTACCTTCTCCACATAGGCGTCGTACTCGGCGCGAAACGCCTTGCGCCGGAACAGGTTGAACACCAACCCGTGCTGCATGTGCTGGTAGTCGCCGATGACGATGTTATCGAACACCGTGAGCGGCAAGGACAAGCGCGAGCGCTGGAACGTCCGCGCCACGCCGCTGCGGTAGATGTCCTGCGGCGTCTTGCCGATGACGTTCTCGCCGTTGTAGGTGATGGTGCCGCTGCTCGCCTTGTACAGGCCGGTCAGCACATTGAAGAAGGTCGTCTTGCCCGAACCGTTGGGCCCCAGCAGCCCGAGGATCTCGCCCTCGCGGATTGTCATGTCCAGGCTATCCAGGGCGGTCAAGCCGCCGAAGCGCATGGTCAGCCCCTTGACTTCAATCATGGTCTTGTCACTCATCGCGAAGTCTCCCGGCCAAAGAACAAGCGCGTCTTGCGCGGCAGCAGCCCATCGGGGCGGAACAGCAGGATGGCGATCACCAGCGCCGCATAGAAGAGGAAACGGTACTCCTGGATGAACTGCAGCTTCTCAGGCAGCACCAGCACGATGATGGCCGCCGGAATCAGGCCAACCGCATTGCCCAGCCCGCCCAGGATCACGATCGACAGCATCAGCAGCGAATCCGAGAACGTGAAGTTGTTGGGCGCCACGAAGCCGGTGATCATCCCGTACATGCTGCCCGCGATGCCTGCGAAGAAATTGCCCAGCATGAAGGCCACAACCTTCCAGCGCGCGATATGCAAGCCGAAGGTGGCGGCGGCCGTCTCGTCCGTGCGCACCACGTCCATGCTCAATCCCACCCACGAGCGCTCCAGCGCCTTTACCGTCGCAAAGACACCGGCGCAGATGCCGAGGCTGATCAAGGCATAGCTCACGTAGAACGACACGTCGACACCCGCCACCGTAAAGCCATCGTTCAGCGCGTAGCCAAAGACGGTCATGCCCGGCACCTGCAGGCCTTGCGGCCCGCCCAGCACATCGTTGACCTCGATGAACGTCTTGAACAGGATGCCGAAGGCGATGGTCACCAAGGCCGCATAATGCCCACGCGTGCGCAACACCGGCGTGATCAGCATCGAGCCGACCAGCGCCGCGATCACGCCCGAGATGACGATGATCAGCAAGTGCGGAATGCCGGTGTGCGTGGCCATCACGGCAGTGGCATAGCTACCAATGCCAAAGAACGCCGCGCCCGCGAAGTTGGCCACGCCAGAGAAGCCAAACTGCAGCGTCAGGCCGAGGCAGGCCGTGGTGTACAGCAGCACGGAGCAGATCATCAGCAGCGCGAAGTGCGCATCGTAGAACGCGGCGATCAGCGCCAACGTGCCGCCCACCGCCCACAAGCGGGCCAGGCCAGGACGGCTGGCGCCGGCCTCCTCGAGCGCGCGGTTGGCGCCCAGCTTCCGGCCGGCAATGAGCGCCACGATGGCAACGGCCAGCAAGATGGCCACGCTGAGCTGCGACTCCGCATGCAGGAACAACCACATGTAGACGGTCAGCGCGATGCCGGCCAGCGCCAGCACCACAGCGGGATTGCGCGTGCCTGATGTGTGACGCTTCGGGGTGTTGATGGTGCTCAAGGTGTTCATGGTGTCAGACCCGCTCACTGGATTTTTCTGCGATCAGGCCGGTCGGCTTCCAGGCCATCAGCACGATGACAACGGCAAAAGCGAAAACGTCCTTGTACGCGCTCGGGATATCCGGAATCAGCGCAGGCAATGTGGCGCTGCCAAGCACCTGCAGCGCGGCAAACAGAAACCCGCCGAGGATGGCGCCGTAGATGTTCCCCAGCCCGCCGAGAATGGCCGCGGCAAAGCCGATCACGCCAAGCAACAGCCCCACATTGAAGTTGATCTCGTTGTAGTACAGCCCGTTCATCACGCCCGCCAGCGCGGCCATGCCCGAGCCGAGCGCGAACGTCAGCAGCACGACCGCCTCGAAGTTGATGCCCATCAGCCGCGCCGTTTCGCCATCCTGCGCCACCGCGCGGATCGCCATGCCGAAACGGGTACGCGTAATCAGCAGATGCACGCCGACGATGATGGCGATGCCGGTAGCCAGCAGGATCAGGTTATCGGCACGCAGCGACAAGCTGCCCAGCTCGATGGAAGCCGTTGGCAGCAGCGCCGGGAACGGCTTGGGGTTGGAGCCATCGGGATAGAACAGCCGCACGGATTCGCGCATCACCGTGCCCAGCATCAGCGTGGCCAGCAATGTATTGAGCGGTGCCGCCTTGCGCAGCGGCAGGATCAGGAATTTAGCAATCGCCGCGCCCAGCAGGCCGGTCACGCAGATCGCGCACAGCACCACCGCCAGCAAGCGGATCCAGGGCGACTGGATGTCGAGCATCAGCACGCCAGTGGACGCCGCCAGGCCAGCAAACGCGCCGACCATCAGCGTATCGCCGTGCGAGAACTTGATCACATCCAGCACGCCGAAAAACAGCGTAAATCCCACGGCGACCATGGCATAGATCATGCCGAGCATCAAACCGTTGAAGACGTATTGGCCAATCACACTCATCGAGTTCCCCCCTCCCCCATCCTGACAAGAAGCCAGACGCCACGCGCGGTCGGCCACGGGCCGCCGCGCCTTGCGGTCGCGGGCCCGTGGATTCGTGGGATCGTGGAATCGTGCTTTTCTGGTTTAACGCGTCAGTGATTTACAAGCCGGCGAGCTTCTTCTTGCCCTTGCCGTAGGTGCTGTCCTCCCAGATCACCCACTTGCCATCCTCGACCACATACTTGGTAACCAGCGGCACGATGTTCTGGCGATGGTCGTCGAACGTCACCTTGCCGATGATGGTGTCGGCATCCTTGGTCGCATTGAGCGTGTCGCGCACCTTCTTGCGATCCGGCCCCACCTTCTCCACCGCATCCATGATCAGGTTGGCCGCGGCGAACGCAAACGGGCCATACGCCTCAGGCGGATCGCTGTACTTCTGCTGCGAATACTTGCCCGCGAAGAACAAGCCGCCGGGCAGCTTCTCCCACGGCGCGCCCTCGATAAAGGCCAGCGAGCCCTCGGCCTGCTCCTTGCCCGTACCCTGGATATACGCATCGGACTTGATGCCCGACGTCCCCTCGAACTGCGCCTTGATGCCCAGCTTCTCCATCTGCGTGCGGATGCGCACGCCCAGCGGCGTGAGGCCGCCAAAGTAGACAACGTCCGGCTTCAGCTCGCGAATCTTGGTCAGCTCCGTCGTGAAATCCTGCTGGTCGGCCGTCACGCCGAACGTACCCAGCACCGTGCCGCCGTCCTTTTTCAGGAACTCGCTGAAGTACTTGTTATGGCCTTTGCCGTAATCGGTGGTGTCATGGATGATCGCCCACTTCTTGTAGCCCAGGCCCGTCATGAACTTCGCCGCAACCTCGCTCTGGTTGATCATCGTGCCGTTGACGCGATGGATCTCCTTGAAGTTATTACCGTAAGTGACATCCGGCAACACCGCGCCCCACACCACGGCCGGCATGCCAAAGCGGTTGTACACGCCAACCGTACCCATCGCCACAGCCGAACAGAAATGCGTCACCCCCGCCACGATGCTCTTGTCGGCAGCGATCTTGGTCGCCACCTGCACGCCCACGTTAGGGCGGCACTCATCATCCTGCGTGACCAGCTCATAGGTGTACTTCGACTTCGGGTCGGCATTGCGCAAGCGAACCGCCAGGTCGGCGGAGTTGCGCCCGCCCAGGCCGATGGACGACACGCCGCCAGTCAGCGGGCCCACGAAGGCAATCTTGACGACATCCTTGGCGGCAGCGGGCGCGGACATCCCGGCCAACCCGGCCGAGGCCAGCAACAAGGCAGCGGCAACTACGGTGTTCTTCTTGCGCACTCTCATCCCCTTCGACACGTGGACAAACGGTTGGTATTCAAGTAACTCGAGCAAAACTACATGTGACTTTCTTTAAATTCAAGTTACTTGAATTCTGCAACGCAACAACCGTGCCAGTGAATTTGGGGGTACCCAGGGATGGAAAGCGCCGCAATGGTGGCCGAAAACGCCCATGGCAGGCGGCAAGTATGTGCGCACGGCACGGTTCTGGTGCGCTGCCGCACCAGAAGTATGGAAAGTTGGTGAACGCGGGGATGTCGGTGCCGCGCGAAGGGGCGGCCAAGCCTGGCCGTTGCATCACGACCCACCACACGTAGACCAATCGGAACACTAAAGCTGCATTGTCGCCACAGGCGTCGCCGGCGATGGCGCCGCCGGACCACAGCTATTGCCTGGACACTGCCCTTCGGGGAATGTCGACCTGTCCGAAGGAGCGATATTCCATCACCCCGTCGCGCACAACGATCAACGCACCAATCAATGCGACGGAATCCGCAGGCATGCAGGCCGCATCGAGCACGAGGCGCGCTGCGATGGCCGCACCCGGGCGCAGCGTAAGTAGCTGCGTCGGGAGATCCGTGCCAGCGGTAATCGGCAGATCTGCAGAGCTGAGATCTCTGCAAAGCCCGGTGTGCAGGTCCTTGCCTGATAGTGCAATCTCTAATACATCGGTGCCAGGGTTGGATATGGACACACGGAGATAGCCGGGATCGTCATCATCAACGGCCTCCAGCGCACCGACAGAGATTTTGACTGGCGTCTGCAGCGCTTCAGATGGCCAGTGGCTCACAACATCGCCAGCAAGCGCTTGCGTTAATGCATCGATTTGTCGGCGCATACCCGCTTGCCACTCCAGCATCGCAGGCGTCCCACAGCCATTCGTCATGTTCAGCAGCGTCTGAATGTCTTTGCCGAGGATAGATTGCCACGCGGAACTCTTAGTCAGCTCCTCCGCATATCGTCGGGCGGAGAATCTATGGGACGGGGCAACCGCCTGATCGATGCGATCGAGTCGCCAACGCTCATCGGCCCCCCCCGGACATTCGCTTTGGATCTTTTGCAGGATAGTCCAGCTCCGCACGACCGCCATCGCGCCGTCAGGCTGGCCGGATGCCGCATTGGCACGCGGGATTCCTTGCGTGCCACCCAACATTGCGGCTACCACCAACAGATTGGCAAGGCGCTTGAATTGCCCCGTCGTCGAAGGCAGGAAATGATCCGTCCAGTACATAAATGCACAATCTCCAGTCGCAATTTGATATGCCGGCCGATTGGCGAGCCAAATGCCGGAGGGCCGGAATAGCTGCCAGGCCCCTGGCCGTTTAGGCGAAGGTCCGGTTGGATCGCCGCGCCGAACATGGAGGCCGAGCGTAAGAAGTACATGTAACAAAATTGAGATGATCAGTATTTTCTCGCCCTAAAAATCGATCTTATAAGTAAATTTTTCAACCCAACCGAATCCCTCATCCTGCATTTTCACTCTCTCCAGGATGTTTAAAATATCAAAATACGATTTACCCATGATTTTTTTTGAGACACCTGCATTCACCCATCTTAAAAAAATGGGTCTCCCCACACCTGAACTAAGCAGGTCCCATAACGCGTCCGTATTGAAGCCGTAGGATGACTCAACCCCAAGGATGGAAGCTAGTTCTCGATGAAAATCCACCTCGCTTCTCACCACCTCGCCATTTATCTGAATATTCATTGCGCACCTTACAGCCATCCCCCGCCGCCACGGCGGCTCCACGCCGAGCCGTGCGGCCCTAGATCCAGGGAAAATCGCTCCCTCTCACACACAGGATTGCCCGTCCGGTCACGTCGTGGTGTTCACTTGCCCGGCGCTTCACAAGTCTTCAGAAACCTGGCGTCTACCGGACGCTTAAGAGCAACGCCATCAGGCCCGCCTGCCTCTACCTTGGAAACGGTCAATTGGCACGCGCTGCCCGTCCAGTGAAGCACCGCCTCATAGTCTGCCCCGGACTCCGGGCTCCACAATGCGGCGACACGACATTGATATGAATTTTGAACGTTGGCGCCTATGACAAATGCATCGAGCAGGAAAGGCCTGCCTGCATGAATGTAGGCTTCCGAGAAACGCTGGCTAGCCTGGGCGTCATTGCCGGGAATCCCAAGGCTGGCGTTGTAATGAGCCAATGGGTTGTCAAACAGAGCGATACGCTGCTCGCCAAGCTCCACGCCCTGCTTGATACAGTCTCCCGCCGGCATGTTGGAAAAAGTGTGGAAGCTTGTGCTTGCCGACGGCCCCGTCTTCACCATCCGTATCCTGGCACGGTCGCCCGACGTGGGCTCCGGATATCTCGTTACGCAGGCGGTCAGGACGAGTGCGCAAGCGCTCAAAATCAAGGTTCTCATGATTCCTGGCATGGAGGTTGGCTTTCACTCATATCAATGTTGCTCATTTCGCGAAGTTAGCGCTCGGCCACCGACCGAGGCCGCAGCATGAACGGCACGCGGTTTTCCGGGCCTGCGCCAGGCTTGAGCTCATAAGCGAGCAGTCCGCATCGTCCATTGCCGCCAATCGACGTCCCTTGCAGCAGCACGACGAGCTCGTAATCGTGCCCTGCTTCAGGTGTCATCACTGCCGCCGCGCGACACACAAGACTGCCGTCAAGCGTGGCCGTAAACATTAGCGAGAGCGGCTGTCCCGCGCTCACGTAGCGCTCGAGCACGGGCATGTTGGTATCCTGATCTGTCGAGGCCGGCATGCCGATGCGCTCGCTTTCTTTCGGGGTCTTGCCGATCCCTGCCCATCCCTTCGAAAAGACGGCAAGCAACTGCCGCTTGGGTTCGTTGTCCTGCTCGACGGTCCCAAGAATGATGGCGGGATACGCGTACATATCCATCGCTTTGATGCGCAGGCGTGCCTGCGTGTCAGGGGCGCCTTTTGGCGCGTATTCGGGCATTACGGCACATCCGGTGAGCAAAAGCGGTAGCGCTATCAGCGCACCCAACAATGACCGGCGGGGCAAGAAAGACGTCATGGGAGAACTTTGAACAATTGGGAATTTGCCGACCCGATTCCCGAACCGATCTGGTTGGGGCATGACAGCCATGCCGACCACGGCGTCGTATCGGTATGAATGATGGGTTTCTTTATAAGGATCAATACAAGGGACCCACCCAGGTGGGTCCCGGTGGAACGTATTTCTCTCCACCGCGCGAGAGTGCCCGCAGATCGGTGTGGGTTCAACCGGTTGAACCCACAGCCACTAGCGGCGCAAAAAGCAGTGCTTCGACCAGATGGCGCCAAGAAAAATAACCCGCGTTACACGTGTGCAAATGACGCGACGCACCGCCCCGGTTGAAGGCCACTTGCCAAACGGCAGCCGTGGCCAAGGCCGGGGAATAGCTGCCGGGCACCCGTCTTGGCTACCCGAGTCGCGATGGCGTGACGCCACTCAGTCTGGCCCGCTTACTCACTTTGCCGACGCCTTCACCACGTCCCCGGTATAGCTCAAGGACGGCAGCTCCTCCTTGGCTTTGTCGGGCGTTTCCAGCTCCAGCACCACGCGGCCCACCATCAGGCCCATTGACGGCGAACTGCGCACATACTTCGTTTCCCCACCATCCAGGGCGAAGCTGAGCGTCTTCTCCGTTTCCGTCGCCGCCGAGGCCACATATTTGCCGGCAGGCCGGTCCACGAAGAAGAAGCCGCCTGGCTTGGATTCCCCCACAACCTGGCCGTTTAGGCGAAGGTCCGGTTGGATCGCGGCACCGAACATGGAGGCCGAGCGCAGGAAGTAGATACGCCCCTCGCCCGGCTTGATCGTCGGGATCGAGGCCGCCATATCGGAATGCTTCACACCCGATGCGCAACCCGCCATCAGCAACGACATCGCCATCCCACCCATTGCCATATGTACAACTCGTTTCATTCGGTTTCTCCAAAGGTCAGAGGTACTGCGGTTGAAAGCGGGGAGTAGTTCTGCTCCCCCGGCAAATAGAAGCCAACCAGCTTTTTGTCTTTGAGGACAAGGTAGGCTTCGTGGACCTGACGGCCCTCGATCGTGAAGATCGTTCCGACCGGCCGGTAGACGGCCCCTTGCGGCACGCGTCCCACCGGTTTCCATACGGATTTGGCGGCCAATGTTCGTGAGTACCCCGTATCGAGCTGGATCACTGCTGGTGCCTGGATCGTGATGGATCGCGCGGCAGTCCCATCCTGTGCAAGTTCGACGGCTGACGGTGTTGTTGCGATCATCGGGGCGCAACCGGACAAGGCCACGCCGCAGGCAAATAGCACCCAGAGGCGGCGCAAACGAGTCAGAGCTAAGGTGTTCATAGGAGCGTATGTTTGGATTTAGTTTCTGAAAGCTAAGCCTCGATTCGGAAAGCCGCGCATTCTAAAGTATCTCGTCCACTCTTCCATGGCCGATCAATCTGGCATTCTCGCGAACCTCGAATTCGTCTCCGACGTTTATTTTTTCTGAGAAGAACTGCCAGCTTGCAAAGGTGATTTTTGTCTTGAGTTTTTCACCCGGAAAGTGGAAATCATTGTCTTCATAGGAATGTATTCCACTTGCCAGGTAGTCAACGGCCGCGAACTTGTGATGTGGAGCGTACCCGTTGCGCACGCCCGCCGTCTTTGGCCATTCCACATCCTCCGAGATCACGAAGGTTGCCAGGATGTGATGCATCAATTTCCCTCAAAAGGCATGCTCAACATCTTTGAGCAAAGAATTGAACGGATCTCTTTTTTTACCTTCTCCTCCACCGAAAGGATGCCACTCTTGAGTGTGTGGATTCCCGGGAGACCAACGTTGGAAGTTTCCGCCAACGCCACTCACGACTTCGTCACTTCAGAAACTACGAACCCGCCCTCGACTCCCTCGGGTACGTGTCAAACGCGTTTTTGCCCGTCTCCAAATACAGCCTGTCACATACAGGACATCGGTAGACGGTGATACTTACGTCATCAATCATGTCGTAAAACACCTCCCCACTTGGCCCTGCCCCGTTATCGATCCTGTCTGCTATCTCACCCACGCGTGCCATCGGTACCAGCCGCCATTCACATTCCGGCCAAACGCCTGATAGATTCAACACCGCTCCACATGTGCAAGCAAATTTCGGCATTCTTATCCTCCAGAGGCCGATCGGTCAGCCGTCGCTCAATACTCATGCTCGCCACACGAACCTAGATGGCTAGGCGTTACGGCTGTCCATCTTTTACCTGTGACCGCTCTGTTCTGGTATGCAGCATCCAGTTCAACCCTGACCGCGATTTTCCTATCCTGCCATATCGCGTTATCGCCCGTATTTTTTCACTAACCCCTGACGCCACGCTGGCACCAGTTGATCGAAAGGAAAGACCGGAGAACACCCGCCATCAATTAACTCGTCTATCGGCTTAGCCCACAGTCGCTTCAGAGGTTTCTCGAATCTCCCGATACCGTCAATTCCACGCAACCCAATAATCGCTACATCGTTGCTTTTCTCGCAATAGATGCACCACTCGCCAACATCAGATGCACAAGCATACCTATCAACCCTGTAAAGCCAACCACTCGCAGGACCGCCGTCGCGTAACTTGTCGTCGTACGCGACTCCACTGATCATCTCGTCCAAGAAGATCGCCGCAATGTAGTCAAACTCGAACCTCTCGGTCTTGTCAAGGTTGAGTAGGCACGCGATATTAGCCCGTTCGACACTCAGGAGTTCACGCACAATTTCCGGGAAGTCTGACGCGAAAACGTGGTCGGACTGGAAGAATAGAAAATCGCTCCAGGGTCCAAAATGAACACGGTCGGGTAGCATCCTATCGAAATCCAGTGCCTTCACGACGTTATCAAACGCCTGCTGCCGATAAACAGCATCCCCTTCGCCCAGACTCATACGTCCCTCGTCAATAGTGTCGCCAAACATCGGTTACTGCCCTTTGAGCGAGAACTTGCTCGATGCCCCACCCGGTCCGAAGTACTGAGCCCCCACGCACGCACTCCGAAGCTGCTGCCATCGAAGGTGATGCGGTTGGTCAGCCCGGCGGTGATTGCACCAATTGCATGGCGGTCGCCAGCTTCCCGAAGTTCAGCCCCTGTCCCGAAGCGAGCTGGGTGAAAGCGCTACCGGCCACGCCCATGTGACATACTGGTGCCGTGACGGGTAGGGGCTGCCGTATGAATGCTCCGATAGCTCGCTATGCAAGTTCTTCACAGAACTCTCTGTAAGGTTCAATGAGCGTCATCTTCATCTAATGCTCAGCCAGTTCCAGATCGCTGCCCGCGAGGACCGCCTGAACCCTCGTCGTCCCATCGGGATTGGAGAACTCGACTTCGTAGTTGCCATTGCAATAGTCTTCGATAACGTATCCGATGTCCCCACATCTGAGACCCTCGTATGAGCCCTCTCGACCAAGATAGCGGACGCGGTTGTGAAGCGGAATTTTCATTAACATCCCTTCGCGAAACCCGAGAAAGGTATATGCAACTTCAAAGAGCCGTCAGCCTGGATCATCCATCCTGAGCGAAGGTGACCAGTTTGACCGATGGCAGCACCTTTTCCGGGACTAGTACTCGTACCGCGCTATGGTGTGTCATACACCAAGCGGAAGAACTTGCGCCATCCATATCGCGATATGAGGTATAGATGAAGCAAGAGGAAACCTGCCAACAGAAACAGCTCTCCACTCACCAGATAGTTTAGGTAAAACGAATGCCACCCGTCACCTCGAAAAGTACGAAATAACGACGCAGCAAGCCAACAGATCGGGTAAAAAACCGACATCCCAAGAAAGCGTCGCACGTAGGGTGTAGCGTCCCCCCCATCGTGCCGGTATATGGCACACAGTATCCTGACCATCTTCTCGTGTTGCATTGCTATTTCCCATCGTTTCTTGGCGCCTCCGGCAAACGCACCACACCGCCAGTTGCCGGGAGTAGGCCTGTGCCAAAATCACGAAACGTACTCGGTACGATGCTCTGAATTGGAGTTGCTACGAGACGGCCTCCAGGAGCTTGAAGGAGGACTCCGAGCGCCGGATCATACTGCCGCGTGAAGTTCATTGCACGGCTCAGGAACAAGCCGCCGCCGTCAGCTAGGCCCTTGGATCCCGCCCCAAAGGTCATTCCCACCACCATGGCGGCCAATGCTGAGTCGTGGGCACCTGTCTGACTATTGTTGTAGGCGGTCGCAGCGGCGTTCGAACTACCTCCGATCAACGCGGTGCCCGCGTAGCCAGAGAAAATGCCGCCAAATGGGGCAGTCGCTCCGCCAAGCACTGCGGTATTCGCAATTCGCTCATAGTTTACCGAGCCGTCCCCAAACAGAACCTGATTAACATATTCCCCAAGACCCGCGCTTACACCAGCAGTAAGTCCGGCACCCGGATTGACAAGGCCCAATCGAATCAACGCCGCCGCCGAAATGGGATCTGCCGTCGGCACCACAGCTCCGCTACCCGCTCCAGGCAGCTTGGCCGCGACCCCCGAAAGCTCCTGCGCACTTGGCTGATAGGCTGCCAGACAATCAACCACCCCACCACCACAATCTTTCACGTCTCCCTTCGCGATCTTGTTCAAAAGCGACACCGCCGATTGTGCGGTTTGGCATGCAACTGCGCTTCCGTTCGCGCAAGCGTCTGCCAACGCATTCAATTGCTTGCGTGAAGTCGCGTCCAGCGACAATAGCTGATCCCGCAGAGCACACTGGGACGCGTCACCTGCGGCGCATTGCGCCTTGGCTCGCTCTAGCGCGCCGGCTTGCTTTGGCGACAGGTAGTTGTTTGCGGCCTCGTTCTGGGCAGCACCTGCCGCCGATATGCCATTCTGCCCAAGCGCGTTGGCAAGGGCACCGCCGGCCAACATCGAAGCACCGATCACGACAACCTGATTCAACGAGTTGGCCCGGTCAGCGTTCGTCTCGATTCCCAGCGCGCCGCCAACCAGCGGCGATATCACCGCACCGGTAGCCCCGCCAATGGCACCACTAGCGCAATCGCCGCCCGACTGGCTCTGCGTCGCGCAGCCCAGGCCACAATTGATTGAAGCTAGTGGGTAGTCATCTACTCAAGCGCAATGGTGAGTGCATCCCCGTCCCCATATCGAGTTCGATATTTTGTCAGGACAGCCTCTGCAAGCTTCGATGTCAACACCACCGCGATATCCGCATCCACGCCATCGAGGTAAAAGGTGAACGACCATCCGAGACGCTCTTGCTTCCACGCGACAAACACGTCTTCACTTTCGGTTTTCCAGAACTGAACGCAGTGAATGTTGCCAGAATTCACTTCGCCTGCTAGCGTCGCAGCGAGAACCTCAATCTGGTCTCCATCGTCCGTCCAAGTTGTTATCTTGGCATTCCCCGGGTTGGCAAGCGATACGCCCACGGTCTTTAGCAGCTCCACAACAAAGAGGAACGCTACTTCAAGCGTGTCAGGAATCAATACTCGACATACAAATCTCGCCATCATTGGCTCCCAGGAAAGACTTGGACGTTACCCGCGCCAAGTATTTTAGTCGCAAGGTTAATAGCGGATTGCGGTGTACCTTCAGCAAAGTAGGCCTGTGCCGATACACCTCGTTGATCAGCGATCAAGTTCGACGGATGACGGTGTTGTTGCGATCATCGGGGCGCAACCGGAAAGGGCGATGCAGCAGGCGAGTATCGCCCGAATGGGGCGCCGACGCATTGAAGATTGGCTATTCATAGAGATGGGCATTTGCATTCGATTTTTAGAAACCATGGCCGCAGCGGTAGCCGGTCCTTTCAACCACCTGCCAAGGACAGCTTCTTCGCCTCCGTGACTTCCCCGATCTCGTCACTCGGTGCAGCGACTAAAGGCTAGTCGAAGCGCTGCGCCGATCTCGGAAGGGCTACGGCTCGCCTCAATCACCACGTCTTCAATTCCATCCCCTTTTTCGCGCCCCCAAGCCTCCAGCTTCTCGTGGCGACTCGGGCTGATGATGATGACATCCCCTTCCGCCAGGATTCCGCAACTCTTCATATTCTTGAAGAGCGCTCGTTTTGTTCTGTATCCGTATCGGTCCATCAGTGCTTTTATCCAAGATGCATGTTGCTCAGATATTTTTTTGTAATCAAAAAAAACACCGTACTCCTCCCTCGTCAAAACTCGACTTCTTTTAAGCGCATCAATAATCGAAGCTCCCAGAACATCATCACCAACATCCAATTGTAATAAATGCTGATTACCTGCCGGGTCTCGCCCCGTGAGCCCGAGCCCAGAATATGTCTCAACACAAATAAAATCGCCATTACTCTTGGCACTTGCCCAATATTGTCTCGTCTGGCTCATAGCTACCTTACGGAAGTTACAACGACCTTAACACCCTGCTTCTGGCCGTACTCGATCGCTCTGTTTATCTGCTCCCACTGTGCCGGTGTGGTCTTCGCTGGAATAGCAACTTGCAGTTCGCGCGCGGAAATTCTACTTCCGTCCAACCTTATGGGACCCAGTTCTGCATTGGTAAAGCGCGCCGCCGTGTCGATGTTGCCTTTAAGCGAGTAGTAGACCTGGCTTGGATTAGCCATTTTTGCGGCCGTAGTGGTATCGAGCGTCTTTGCGCTAATGGCTGTCTGGGTTGTTGGATCGTAGAAATCAAACGTCTTAAAGTTCGGCGGCAGACGGGTTCCGGTCGCGAATTGTCCGGCAAGGTAATCCTCCCAAGGCATGCCCTGTCCCTGGATACCCTTGCCCCACTGAATTCCAACTGCGGCCCGCTCGACCGTCGCAGTTCCGCCGCCGGCCCCCGGCAACACATCCGCCGCCGTGTAACCCGGACCCGCATTAGCCACCGTACTCGGCGATCCACCCTGCGCCGGAGAGTAAGGACCACTCTCGGCAGTTAGATTGGGAAACTTGCCCGAGCCAACAGGCGCGCCGAACGGTGCACCTGCGCCACCCACAAAATCTACCAGAGACTGAACGCCCTTGGCCAGATTCGTGTTGCTGCTCGCCATCGACCCCTCGGCCGCACTCAGCGCGGTGCCGACCTGCATATAGGTCTGTGCAAGCGCCTCGCGCTGCTGGGCGGTCAGTTCCAGTGGCTTGCCCAGTTCCGTCGAGGCCTGCTGCATGGTCATGCTGGCGCCGAGGAGCGCTCGGCCCAGAACGCCCATGCCGCCGCTATCGCCGTTAGCCTGGAAGGTGTCATAGAGGCCAGATGCCTGAGTGACAGCCTGCTGCAACTTCAGATAGGCAGCCGCCTTGTCAGCAGGCGTCGATGCCTTTGCGTAAGCGTCCTTCGCACTGGTCAGATCGGTGTAGACCTCGGTTTGCGCTTGATCGACCTTGTCCCACTTGGCGGCTAGTGCCTGCTTCTCTGCCGCAGTCTTTGCAGCCGCGATTTGATCGGCCCGCTGCTTCGTTTGGTTGCCTGACAATGCGTTGTTCAGGACCTCGTTCTGCGCTGCCAGCGTGGCGGATGTCGCATTCGTGCCCAGCAGTACACCGGCTGCTCCACCGATCAGCGTTGCCAGTCCGACCGTGGTCGCATAGCGGATCTTGTCATCGCTGTAGTTCAGCACCGAACTATCGGCATAGATCTGGTCGCGGATCAGCGGTGCTGCAATCGCGCTCGCCGCCCCACCAACCGCACCACCCGCGCAATCGCCCCCACTCAAGCTAGCCGCAGCACATCCAAGAAGCGCGTGACTAGCCGCGTTAGCCAGGATCGTGCTGGTGTCCGCGCCGACCGTGCCGATGCCCGGCAGCGTCACGCCAATGGCGTTGGCCCCAACCGCCGCCGCATCCCGCACCAGCCCGCTCGCAAGGGCTTGGCCGAAGCTGCCGCCGTAGGCCACCGTATTGACCCCGGCGCTGATGGCAGAGCGCACCACGCTCGCAGTGACGTAGCCGCCGAGGTTGGACTGAACAGCATCCCAGGTGCCCTTGGCAAGGCTCTCGCCAATATTCTTGATGCCCACATCACCCAGGTCCAACCCACCCAGCGCGCCCTGCGTGAGGCCTGCGGTCACCCCCGAGACAACGCCGGCCTTGAGCGCCGCGCCCATGTTCAGCGAGCCTGTGGTAATCAACTGGCTCGCCATACTCGACAGCGTGCCGGCAATCAGCCCCGACACCGCCAGCGACATCGCCGCCCCAATGCCCGCAGCCGCGAATGCCGCGCCAGCGGCGACCGTGGCGCCCATGACGGCGGAGTATGCCGCGCCCACGATTGCCGCCCCAGCCCCGGCCGTCACGATCGAAATCGCCACCGCCGCCACCATCGCCACCACCATGCCGATGGGGCCGAACCCGCCCTTCTTCTCCTGAATAAACCGCGTATGAATATCGTCAGCGACCGTGCCTTCGGTGTAGTTCAACCCCAGGTTGGCCTTCAACTGATTCACCAGCGCC
>NZ_JBXAHA010000024.1:0-136862 GCF_058794615.1 Cupriavidus sp. GW823-FHT07A04 | reverse complement strand
AGTTGGTTGATCTTGCCGCTGGTTGGCTCCCCTCTCCCACTTGTGGGAGAGGGGCCGGGGGAGAGGGCGGGCGCTTGCTATGCCGCGATGCCTTCGTTACGGCACGGGCCGACAGCCTCCCGGGAATTTACAACCGGAAATACTCTTCCGCCGCTGGTTCGCGCACCGGCTTGCACACCAGATCCCCGGCATTTCCCGCGTACACCAGGCAATCCCCCGGCGTATCGCGATTGATCACGCTAACGCCCTGCGCAATCACCGAGCCATTGCCCACATGGCTGCGGCCGATGATGGCGGTATTGGGATACATCACCACGCCGTCGCCGATCACCGGGGCGGCGCCGTGGTTCTTGCCTACCGTGGAGTTCTGGTACAGCACGAGGTAATTGCCGTAGGTGGCTTTTGCCAGCACGATGCCGACCGAGTGCCCGATGAAGAAGACTTCCGGCATCTCGATCTCGTAGAACAGGTCAATGCCGTTGAGCGCCTTGTTCAGCAGGAACAGCCGCGTGCAGGCGCGGGCGTCGCCCTCGTTGCGCCAGATGGTGTTGGCCAGGTAGTAGAGGTACTGGCAGTACTGGCTGGAGTGCAGGTAGTTGAAGCGCCCTGGGTGCCACATGCGTACGGCGTTGATGCAGCGTTCCACCCGGGCTAGTGCTTGCGCCTGGTGGCGCTTGATCAGCGGCAGCAAGGTCTCTGCCTTGCCGTCCGGCACCAGCGCCGCGACCTGCGCGCAGGTGTAGGCGGCAAGGCTTTCAGGTGTCTGGTCGATCAGTTCCATGTTCTTGCTCCTTCCAGGTGAGCGGCCAGCACCTCGCGCACGTCGCGCGGTGCTACGCCTAGCGCGCGCAGGCGCGTCACGCTGCATACCGCCGCCGGTTGCGCCCGGGTGGACCTGGCCAGTTCGACTGCCCAGCCTGCGCGGTTGAACACGTCGGCCAGTTCGCCGTTGGAGACGTTGGCGCCGCTGGCCACGTTGAAGATTCCGCGCTCGCCCAGTGCCGACATGGTGGACAGGGCTTGCACGACATCGTCGAGGTGGATGTAGTCACGCACCAAGGCGGCGTCGCTGTCGAGCTGGAATGCGCGTTCGGTCGATGCGCGCTGCAGCCATTCGGACAGGAAGCCAGGCGAGCCCGCCGACCAGTCGAAGACGCAGGACAGCCGCGCCACGGCCGTGCGTTCCGGCGCGAGCGTGAGGCACAGGTTCTCGCCGAGTGCCTTGGAGAGGTCGTAGAGATGCCGCGGGTTGGCTGGCTGCAGCGTGAGCGCGCCGGCCTCGTCGCCTACCGGCAGCGCGGAGCTGTCATACAGGCGGGTGGAGGAGAGATAGACCAGGTGGTCCCAGCGGCTCGCCTGCAGCAGCCGGGCCAGCAGTCCGACATGGGCTTCGACCGTATCGAAGGGGCGCGCGGCAAAGTCGGCGGTCAGGCCGGCGCAATAGAACACGCGGCCGAGGTCGCGCGCCAGCAGGCCGGGGTCGTCCCGGCCGGGCACGTGGACTTCATGCCCGGCCTGGCGCAGCGCCTGGACCAGGCGCTGGCCGACAAAGCCGGCGCCACCGATCACGGTACAAGGTACGGAGCCGGGCATGTCTGGCCTCACGACAACGGGTGATGCAGCGCCGGGTCACGGTGCCACAGCAGCTTGGGGCTCACGCCATGGCACACGGAGAAGTCCGCGCCCTGCAGCAGGGACGGGTCCTTGACGGCGACCATGTTGAAGCCGTGCGCCGGGCCTTCCAGGTAGACCTCGTCGACCGGGATCAGCTCGATGGGGCGGCCGGCCATGTCCACGTTGGAGTTGAAGTCGCGCACCGCGAACACGCTGTAGCCGAAGCCCTGGAGCAGCTGGATGATCTCCGCGTTCTCCAGGCCGTTGCTCCA
The DNA here is from genome assembly GCF_058794615.1 of Cupriavidus sp. GW823-FHT07A04. NCBI lineage: Bacteria > Pseudomonadati > Pseudomonadota > Betaproteobacteria > Burkholderiales > Burkholderiaceae > Cupriavidus > Cupriavidus sp. GW823-FHT07A04. The sequence continues at coordinate 134,976 of NZ_JBXAHA010000024.1, read as the reverse complement.
GTCCACGTAGTGGCGGTGCACCTCGAACACGATGTTCGGGGCATCGGGCGCCGGGCGCGACAGTTGCTCGCGCGCGCCCTTGAACACGTCAAGCTCGGCGCCTTCGATGTCCAGCATGATCAGGCTGAGCTTGTCGAGCTTTTGCTGGGCGCAGTAGTCGTCGATGGTGATGGTGGCAAAGCTGTCGTCGCCGGCAGCGCCATCGGCGCGCTCGGCGTGGGCGAAGGAGTCGTTGCCGACCAGGCGCAGCTGGGTGCTGCTGTCCGACCACAGGCCCAGGCGCCAGCTGTGGATGTTCTCCACATGGTTGAGCTGCGCGTTGTTGCGCAGCATGCCGAGCTGGTCGGCATTGGGCTCGAACGCGTGGCAGGCGCCACCGGCGGCGGCCAGCTGCTTGGCCATCAGGATCACCTGGTCGCCGAAGTAAGCGCCGCCAATTACCGCGTTGCCGCCGTTCTGGCACAGCTTGACCAGCAGCTTGGTGGTTTGCGGCTCCCATACGTGGTCCGGCTGCGCCGGCGTGCTCATCAGGAAATCGCGGGCGATCTTGGTGCGGTAGAGGAACTCGAACACGGTGCCATCGGCCAGCGTCTTGCGCAGGCGCGATTCGTCGTCGTACATGGCGTCGACGATGGGGCCCGTGATGTCATCGCGCACGCTGCCTTCGTAGCCGGAAAGGTCTTGCTCGATGGACTTGCACAGCGCGACCAGCCGGTCGCGGGCGGCCGCGCTGGTGCCAACTTCGCGCAGGGCTTTGGACAGTTTCTGCAATTGATCGGTACTCATGGAATGGCTCCGCAGTTTGGCTTGTTGGTCGGCTTGGCTGACCGGTTGGATTTGATGATTCGGCAATTCGGGAAATTCGGTGTTTCGGTGTCTCGGGCAATACGAAATTCAATAACAACTGACCGCTGCCAGGCACGGCAGTGCAAGGTCCTTGGCCGAGATCAGCCGGTTCTCGCACGGCGGCCAGGCAATGCCGATCTCGGGATCGTCCCAGCGCACGCCGCCGCTGTGGGCGGGCGCGAAGGGCACGGTCATCTGGTAGAAGACTTCGGACAGATCCGTCAGGGTCTGGAAACCGTGTGCCACGCCCCTGGGGATGTACAGCGCGCGCTGGTTCTGCGCCGTCAGCTCCACCGAAAACCACTGGCGGTAGCTTGGCGAGTAGGGGCGCAGGTCCAGGATCGCATCGAAGATGGCGCCGGTGGTCACGCGCACCAGCTTGTCCTCGCCGGCAGGCTCGTACTGGAGATGCATGCCACGCAGGATGCCGGCCCGGGTATTGCGCGAGATGCTCTGCTGCACAAAGCGCCCGTTCAGCCCGTGGTCCGCGAAGGCATCCACGCAAGCCGTGCGCGCAAAGAAGCCGCGCTCGTCCGCCAGGGGCTCCGGGTCCACCAGCCATGCGCCTTCGATGGGGGTCCGCGTGAAAATCATGGCAGCACCGCGGTTTCCGGAATGGCCACCACGAAGCGGCCGCCCCATTCGCGGATGCCGGCCATCTGCGCGATGACTTCGTCCTTGATGTTCCAGGGCAGGATCAGCAGGTAGTCGGGCTTGTCGCTGAAGACCTGCTCGGGCGCCACCACCGGGATGCGGGTGCCGGGCAGCAGGCGGCCCTGCTTGGTGGGATTGCGATCGACCACGTAGTCGATGAAGTCGGTGCCGGCGCCGCAGTAGTTGAGCAGCGTATTGCCCTTGGCGGCGGCGCCATACGCCGCGATGCGCTTGCCGGCATTGCGGGCTTCGATCAGGAAGGCGAGCAGGTCGCGCTTGGCCTTGCGCACGCGCTCGGCAAAGCCGGCATACAGCGCGGCCGAGCGCAGCCCGGCGACGCGTTCTTCTTCCAGCGTGGCGGCCACCGAGGGGCGGGTCGCGTGGTTGGCGTCGGCATGGCAGGCAAACACGCGCAGGCTGCCGCCATGGGTGGGCAGGTGCTCGATATCGAACACGCGCAGGCCGGCCCGGGCGAATACCGGCTCCAGCGCCGATAGCGACAGGTACGAGTAGTGCTCGTGATAAAGCGTGTCGAACTGGTTCTGCTCGATCAGGCGCAGCAGGTGCGGAAACTCCAGCGTGATCACGCCCTGGGCCTTGAGCACCAGCGGCATGCCGCCGACGAAGTCGTTGATGTCCGGCACATGCGCCAGCACGTTGTTGCCCAGCAGCAGGTCCACTTCCCAGCCTTGCTGGCGCAGCGCGCGCGCGGTGTCGCGGCCAAAGAACAGCTCGCGGCTGTCCACGCCCTTGGCGCGTGCGGCGGCGGCGGTGTTGGCGGTGGGCTCCACGCCCAGGCAGGGAATGCCGGCTTGCACGAAGTATTGCAGCAGGTAGCCGTCGTTGCTGGCCAGCTCCATCACGCGGCTGTCGGCGTTCAGGCCGAGGCGGTGGGTCATGGTGCTGACATAGCGCTGCGCGTGCTCCAGCCATGACGACGAGTACGACGAGAAGTAGACGTAGTCGTCGTGAAAATGTGTTTGGGCAGGCGTGGCGTCGCGCAATTGTACGAGCCAGCAGTGCTGGCACACCATCGCATGCAGCGGGTAGAAGGTTTCCGCCAGGGCCAGGTCGTCCGCCTTGATGAACGCGTTGGAGACTGGCGACAGGCCAAGGTCCACCACGGTCTGCGCGAGCGGCTGGCCACAGGAACGGCAGGCCGCGTCGCTGGCAGCGTGGCTGGAATGGGTAGCGGGAATGGCGTGGGCAGCGTCTGTCATACGCAGAATTGCTCGATTTGTCGTTCGGTAACGGACCGCGCCTGGGCCGGAGCTTCATGCACGGCACGGTACCAGTGGGCGGTAGCGGCAAGGGCCTGGTCGAGCGGCCAGCGCGGCTCCCAGCCAAGCAGTCCTCTGGCCAGCGCAGAGTCCAGGTGAAGGTTGCGGGCTTCGTGCGGTGCGGCGCCGGCGGGATCCGGGCGATGCTCCCAGCGCAATTCGGGCCAGTGTTGCGCCAGTCGCGCCAGCACCGCGCCCACGGCGAGGTTGTCGGCGGCTTGCGGGCCGAAGTTGAAGGCGCGCGCAAGCGCTTGCTCTCCGGCCATCAGGCGTGCGCCGAGCAGCAGGTAGCCGTGCAGGGCTTCCAGCACATGCTGCCAGGGCCGCGTTGCCTGCGGGTTGCGGATTTCGAGCACCGCGCCGGCGGCGGCCGCGCGTGCGGCATCGGGCACCAGGCGATTGTCGGACCAGTCGCCGCCGCCGATGACATTGCCGGCGCGCGCGGTGGCGACCAGCACGCCGCGTTCGGCCAGGAAGGCATTGCGATAGCTGGCGGCAACCAGCTCGGCCGCGGCCTTGCTGGCGCTGTACGGGTCATGCCCGCCGAGCGGGTCGGTCTCGCGGTAGCCCCAGAACCATTCCTTGTTGTCGTAGCACTTGTCGGTGGTGATGACCACCACGGCACGTACCGAAGGGCAGTGGCGCACCGCTTCCAGCAGGTTGACCGTGCCCATGACGTTGGTGGCCCAGTTGGCCACCGGGTCGCGATAGCCGGCCCCGACCAGCGGCTGCGCCGCCAGGTGGAAGACGATCTCCGGCTGCGCTGCCTGCATGGCGGCAGCCAGCGTGCTCGCATCGCGGATGTCAGCCAGGTGGTGGGCGTGCAGCGTGCTCTGGACGCCCGCCGCAGTGAACAGGCCGGCCGGCGACTCGGGCGCCAGCGCATAGCCTGTCACCCGCGCGCCGAGGCGAGCCAGCCATAGCGCGAGCCATGCGCCCTTGAAGCCGGTGTGGCCGGTCACGAAGACCGGCCGGCCGGTGTAGCCGTCTAGCATGCGGGTCACCATGTCTTCCAGGGTGCCGCGCCGGATTGCCACAACTGCTCCAGCATGTTCTTCTCGCGCAGGGTGTCCATCGGCTGCCAGAAGCCTTGGTGCTCGAACGCCAGCAAGTGCCCGCGCGTGGCAAGCTCTTCCATGGGGGCTTGCTCCCAGCTCGTCTTGTCGTCGGCGATCAGGTCGAGTACCTCGGGCTGCAGCACAAAGAAGCCGCCATTGATCCAGGCGCCGTCGCCGCGCGGTTTTTCCGCGAAGCCGGCCACCATGCCTTCGCTGGTACGCTCGAGCGCGCCGTAGCGTCCCGGCGGCTGCACCGCCGCCACCGTGGCCCAGCGGCCGTGGTTGCGGTGAAAGGCGATCTCGGCGGTGAGGTCGATGTCGGACACGCCGTCGCCATAGGTAAAGCAGAACGGCTCGCCAGGCGTGAGGTACTCGCGCACGCGCCGCAGGCGGCCGCCGGTCTGCGATTCCTCGCCGGTATCCACCAGCGTCACGCGCCACGGCTCGGCCTTGCGGCAGTGCACGTCCATGCGGTTTTCCGACATGTCGAAGGTCACATCCGACATATGCAGGAAGTAGTTGGCGAAGTATTCCTTGATGACGTAGCCCTTGTAGCCCAGGCAGATGACGAAGTCATTGATGCCGTGTGCGGCATACATCTTCATGATGTGCCACAGGATCGGCTTGCCGCCCACTTCAATCATGGGCTTGGGACGCAGGTGGGACTCTTCGGATATGCGGGTACCCAGCCCGCCCGCCAGGATGACGGCTTTCATGCTGCTTCCTCCAGCACCTGGATGCCCAGGATTTCGTAGGTCGAAGGTTTGCCCTGGCTATCGAGCAGGGCCAGGTCGAGGCCGAACTGCTGCTGCAGGATATCGGCCACGGGACTCGTGTCATGACCGCCTTCGCGCATCCGCACGCTGAGCAGGCGGTAGAGCGGCAGGTGGTACGGACGCAGGTTGACGGCTTCCATCAGTAGTTCGAGCGCACGGTCGTAGCGGCCTTCGCGCTGGGCCATCTCACCCAGCGCGAAGGCGATCAGCCAATGCTTGCTCCACTTGGCCGACATGTTTTCCAGCAGGCTGTTCAACTCGATATGGCGTCCTTCCTGCAGAAGCAGCCCGATGGTCAGCACCAGTTCTTCCATCGAATGCCAGGCGCCATTGCAGAACACGCCGTCCTGCGTACGCGGCTTGAGGTGGCTCACATCCCGGTGCTGGCTGATCAGATGCGCCGCCTGGTCTTCGAACCAGCGCGTAAACCCGGCCACGTCGGCGATGGCGCTCTTCTCGAAGCGATGCCGCAGGGAGAGTCGCAGCGCGTTGAGCTGCTCCACGTCCGCAGCAAGCTGCGCGGCCATCTCGACGTAGGCTTGCTCCGTTTCGCAGACCAGGCCACCCAGGCCTACGGCGTGCAGGAAGGGCGCGGAGACGCGGGTGTGGAATGCCGGGCCGGCCAGCGAGATCACGGGCACGCCCATCCAGAGCGTGTCGCAGGTCGTGGTGCCGCCGGTGACCGGCGAGGTATCCAGTGCGATATCGATGTCGTGGTAGGTCAGGTACTGGTTCTTGCCTTCCCGGGGGATGCAGGTGACGCGCTGCGTGTCGATGCCGGCTTGCTCCATGCGCTCCAGCAGCGGCACCTTCACTTCATCCGTATCGAGCCCCGCCGCCTCGACCAGCAGCCGGCTGCCAGGGCAGCGCGCCAGGACGGCGCTCCACATCCGCAGGGTCCGGTCGGTCAGCTTGCCGATGTTGTTGCAGGAGCCGAAGGTAATGAAGCCATTGCGCAGCGCCGGCGTTTCCCTGACCTGGTAATCGCTCTGATAGACCGTCAGCGGATTGCCAACCAGCGGGTGGTAGACGGCAAACGGGCCGGGTGCGCGCAGCAGGTTCTCGGTGTAGTTGGGCTCTGCCCCGGCCGGATCCCCGATCCAGTCGGTCACGCGATGCTGCACTGCCGGCATGCCGGTGCTGCCAGGATAGCCAAGCCAGGTGAGCTGCACCGGAGCCAGGCCGTGGACCATGTAGTGCAGCGGCGAGGTGCCCGTATATCCGCCAAGGTCGATCAGCACATCGACGTTTTCCTCGCGGACCAGCTTGACGATTTCACCATCCGGCTTATTGGCCAGGCTGACGAAGCGGTCGCAGTAGATGGAAATCTTGTGCGTGACGTTGTCGTGATAGGCGTGCAGGCTGAGCGCCACGACTTCGAACCTGGCGCGGTCGAGGTTGGCGATCAGCGGGATCAGGAAGTAGGCGCAGGCATGCTTGTACAAGTCGTTCGACAGGATGCCGATACGGATCCTGTCCGAGCGGGGGCGGGGCTGCACGGGCAACGCCGGCAGCCGCTCGCGCGCCAGCACTTGCGCATACCTGGAGGCTTCGGCCAGCAAGTCTTGCGCGCTCGTCTTCTCGCCGAAGAGAAGCATGAACAGCAGGTTCGAGCGGATGTTCTTGTTGGTTGGCGCGGTTGCCGCGGCGCGGCGCAACACCCGGATCGCGTCCTCGGCAAAGCCGGTGTTTTTCAGGTCGTTGGCATAGTTGGCCAGGATCGCCGGATGATCCGGGGCGATCTCGATGGCCTTGAGCGAGGCTTGCTTGGCTTCGGCATGCATGCCCAGCTTGTTCAGCACGATGGCGTAGTTCGCCCAGCCTTCAAGGCACCGCGGGTGGGATGCCACGCAGTCTCGCAGCATGGTCCTGGCGTCCTCCAGCTTGCCCATCGCTGCAAGGATGCGCGCGCACATGGACGCGATCTCAGGCTGGCCGGGATGCGCGGCCAGTCCTTCCTGGGCGAAACGGTACGCGTCGTCGAGGCGATGCAGTTCCAGCGATGAAAAAGCCGCCCAGTAGTAGGGCTTGGCCATATGCGGGGCGAGCTTCCTGGCCTTCTCCGCATGGATGATGGCTTCCTCGAAGTGGCCAGAGAAATGACTGGCTTCGGCCTTCTTGTTATGCTGGTCCGCTTTGGCGTTGAATGCGAAGTTCTTCATAGGGTAAGGGTGGATTTGCCGGGCCGGCAGGCCGTTGCAGGGCAACACCCAGCCGCAACGGCGCCGGGCGGATGAGCCCGGGGGCGGTCCGCACCCCGGGCGAGCGGTAGCTCATGCATGTGCCGGCTCGGCTTGCATTGGCTGGCTGACGTCGATGCCGAGGACTTCCAGCACCGTTGGCGCACCCTGCTGTTCGACGAGTGCCAGCGGCACCCCGAGTTGCTGCAGCATGAATTCGCCAAGCGAGCCCTTGTCGTACTGGTACTCGTCGAGCCGCGCGCTAAGCAGGCGGTACAGCGGCAGGTGATAGGGCCGCAGGCCAACGCTCTCCATCAGGTAATCGACCGCGGTGTCGTGCTGCCCGGCGCGATGTTCGATCTCGGCGAGTGCGTAGGGAACGATCCAGTGCCTGGGCCACTTCGCCGAGAAGTTCTCGAGCAGCGCCCGCAGTTCCACGTAGCGGCCCGCCTCCAGCAGTCCAGCGACGGCAATCACGATTTCCGCCATGGTGTGCCAGGTGCCGGAGAAGTACACGCCGTCGTGCGGGCCGGGCGTGCTGTCGACCGGGCGGTGCGGCTTGAGCGCTTCGGTGAGCTGGTCTTCCATCCAGCGCGCGAAGGCGGCGCTGTCGGCCAGGGGACTCTGCTCGAAACGCTGCCGCAGCGACAGGCGCAAGGCGTTGAGCTGGTTTGCGTCCGCGGCCAGTTGCGCGGCCATCTCGACGTACGCTTCGTCGCTGTGGCAGATCAGGCCACCCAGGCCGAGCGCATGCAGGAAGCTGGCGGACATCCGCGAGTGGAAGGCCGACCCCGCCAGCGTGATCACCGGCACCCCCATCCACAAGGCGTCGCAGGTGGTGGTGCCGCCGGTCAGCGGCGCGGTGTCCAGCATGATGTCGATGTCGTGATAGGTCAGGTACTGGTTCGTCGCCAGCCGGGGGACGCAGGCGACCCGGGCCGGATCGATGCCGGCCTGGGCCAGGCGCGCCAGCAGGGGGCCGCTGACGGCGTCGTTGTCGAGGTCGCGTGCTTCGATCAGCAGGCGGCTGTCCGGGCAGCGGGCCAGAACCGCGCTCCACAGGGCCACGGTCTGCTCGGTGATCTTGCCCAGGTTGTTGCAGGAGCCGAAGGTGATCGCGCCAGTGCGCAGCGCCGGCGTCTCCTGGACCCTGTATTTCGGGCCGTACGCATTGAGCGGGCTGTGCACCAGCGGCGCATACGTGCAGAAGACGGTGGGCGCCCTGAGCAGGGTTTCAGTGTAGTGGGGCTCGAAGCCTTCCGGGTCGCAGGTCGCGTCGCTGATGCGGTACTGGATGGACTTCAGGCCGGTGCTGCCGGGATAGCCAAGCCAGGTCATCTGCACCGGCGCCAGCTCGTGCACCATGTATGGCAGCGGCGAATTGCCGGTATGGCCGCCGAGATCCATCACGACGTCGAGCTGCGCGTCGCGGATGGTCTGCACGATGTCGGTGGTGGTTCTTCCCGCCAGTTCGATGAACTCGTTGGCGTGCAGGCGGATCTTGTCCGTGACGTGGTCGCTCTGCGGGTTGAGCGAGAGCGCCACCACTTCCACCCGGGAGCGGTCCAGATGTGCCATCAGCGGCAGGATGAAGTAGGCGCAAGCGTGGCGCAGCAGGTCGTTCGAGAATAGGCCCAGGCGGATCGGACCGCTGGTGCGCCGCGGCGCAATGTCGTTGCGCGGCAAGCGCGGGCCGTCCAGCAGCAGCGCTTCGTAGGTTCTGGCTTCGCGCAGCAGGTCAAGCGCCGTGGTCTCCTGGGCGAACAACATCGCGAACAGCAGGTTGGCCCGGATGGCGAGGCTGCGCGGTGCCAGCTTTACCGCCTTGCGCAGCGCCGGCATGGCCTCCACCATTTCGCCCGTCTCCTTCAGGGCCAGGGCGTAGTTGCAGGCCGCAGTGGCTTCGTTGGGGTCGATCGCCAGTGCCTTGCTGGCGGCTTCCTTGGCCGCCGCGGGTTCGCGCAACTCCAGCAGCAGGGCGGCGTAGTGCACCCACGCGCTCAGCGAGCCGGGAGCGGCGCCGACGCAGTGCTGCAGCAGTTGCCTGGCTTGCTCGTGCTCGCCGTTGCGCAGCAGGACGAAACCGCCAAGAGACATCAGCTCGATGTCGTCGGGGAAATGCTGCAGCCCGTCGCGCAGGATCTCGCCGGCCTTCTTCGTATCCTGCAGGGCCAGCCAGGCTGCCATCTGCCAGTAAGAGGCGTCGGCCCGCTTGCCGAGGATCTGCTCCGCCTTTTCGGCTTCTCTGAGTACAGCGCGGTACTGGCCGGCCTGGTAGGCTGCGCGAGCCTTCTCGATCTGGCGGGGAGACTTGCTAGCGTTGGTAGGTTTCATCGGTTGGGCCCGTCTTGGCGGGCTGGTACAGGCAATGCGCTTATTGGCGACGCCGCCGCGTACCGGGAAAGGCGGTGTCGCGGCGGCATCGCCAGGCTGTTCCGGCCCCTGAAAGTTATCAGGACGACAGGCACGGGGAGGCCGGAATACAAGCCAAAAAAGAGGCTAATTCCGGAGGCGGGGCAGCAGTGGGGTGAATGCGGCGCTTTCGGGGGGGAGGGCGGCCGCCGCCGGGGACTCAGCGAGGGCTGAACGTATTCGACGCCGGCGCGGAACCGGCTTGTGCCTCGCCCTTTTCGAGCTGATACAGCCAGGCCAGCAATTCGGCCACGGCCACGTACAACTGCTCCGGGATGCGCGAGTCCAGGTCGACCTGCATGAGCAGGGTCACCAGCGCGGGGGAGTTGTGGACATAGACGCCGCTGTCGCGGGCGCGGGCGATGATGGCGTCGGCAACGTCGCCGTAGCCCTTGGCTACCACGCGGGGACTATTGTCGCGCGTTTCGTCGTAGCTCAGCGCTACCGCGGAGCCGCGCGCGTTGTCGTCGGGTTGACTCACCGCCTGGTGCCCCCGGCCGGTTGGAAGATGCCATCCACCGCCATCGCAGTGAGATCGAGGCCGGTCGCGGCGAGGCGATCCTGGAGCTGCGCGCGCGCACCGGCCAGGAGATTGACGGAGGCGGGCGCCGCCAGGCGTGCTTCGATGCTGTTGCCGGTCAGCCTGATTCTGGCCTCCACGGTGCCAAGGTTGGGGAATTCGAGGACCAGCCGGGTCGACCAGATGCCGTCGGCAATGGCATCCGGCTCGCCCTGCCCGCGCGCGGGGTTGTCATCCTGCTCGCGCAGGATCTGCCATTGCATCGGTGTACCCGGCCACGCTTCGCCCATCCAGCGGAATTGCTGGGTTGCCAGGGTGTCGAGCTGCTGGCGCACCAAGGTGGTGGCATCGGGGTGCACGGCGGGGCCGGTGGCGCTGGCGGCTCGCAACGGGTCGGCGGCCGGCTTGCTTGCGCCGAAGATGTCGTCCGCCGAGAGATGCACCGTGCGCGGCGCTGGCGTGGCTGAAGCTGCCTGGTAGGCCTGGGTTGCCTGCTGGGCGAGATGTGCCGAGGGCGTGGACGGGTTCGCGGCAGGCGCCGCCGCCGTGGAGGCGGTGCTGGGAGCGGGCGCTGAATAAGTGCTCGCGGCCTTCTGCGCTTGTGCCGGCGTGTCGGCACCGGGACCTTCTGCGGGAAGGGGGAGGCTGCCCGAATCCGTCGCGACGGCGACAGCGGTGGCTGCCTTGGCAGCCGCCTGGGCAACAGCCTGCGCCGGGGCAGGCGCCGCCGCGCCCGCGGCCGGCTGATACGTCAACTGCAATACGGGTTGTGCGGGATCCGTGGTGGCCGGCGGAGCGGGCGGGCGCCCCAGCATGGCCTGTGGCTCGCGCATCAGGCTGTCGAGCGCGCGCGTGCCGTTCAGCCACTGGCCGAGATGCGACTCATAGAACAGGCCGCTTTGCCCAACCTGGCGGGCCAGCGCGCTTGCCAGCGAGCCGGCCTGGCCGCTGCCAGGCGGTGTGGCCACGATGGGCGCCGCGCTGCGCAGCGGCGCGGCGTCGGTGCCGTCCAGGATATCGAGGATGACGCGCGCGGCCGTGCTGAGCGACTCGCGCGCCGAAGTCGTTGCCGCGCCTTCGGGCGCAGGCGGCATGCCGGTACCGACCGTTCCAGCCCGGCCTTGCTGCACGGTGTTGCCGCCCTCGGCAGACCCCACCATGTCGGTGACGGTGCCAACCGGCTGCAGGGCTGCGAGCTTGGCTACGGTAAGGGCGGACTTGAGCGCCTGCGGATCCGCGCGCAGGGCAAGCGATACATCTGCCGGAAGGTTGATGCCGATCATTCGCCGTATCAGGCCGGCGAGCCGTAGGCGTGATGCAGTTCCTGGCGGCGGCGCGAGTTATTCAGCAGGTACCCCAATTCCTCCATCTTCGGCGTGACCAGGTTGCGGATGGCGGCATCCTGCGACAGGATGTTTTCCAGCATCCGGTAGCGGTAGCGCCGCTCTTCGGCGCTCAGCAATGCCACGTCGTCGATGCTCTTCAACGTGCTGACCTGGGTGACGTATCCGTTCTGCAGCGCGCACAGGGTATCCCAATTGCCCGCGCGCGCGGCTTCGCACATCAGGCCGGACAGGCGCAGCAGTTCTTCGTAGCAGGCGATGATCTTCTTCTTTTGCGGCAGCATGTCAGGACCCTATGGAGACCGCTTCCCTCGGCATGGACGCCTGGGGCGCAGGCTCCGGCATGGCTGCCGGATCGATCTGGCTCCACGCCGAGGCGATGTCGGCCAGCAGCTTGTCCACCTCGTTGAAGCGGCTCTCGTCGTTATGCAGGTTGGCTAGCATCAGCTGCCGGGTCATGTAGTCGTAGAGCGCATCGAGATTGCCGGCAAGCTCGGCGCTGGCGCCATGATCCAGCGACGCGCGCAGCCCGCTTTCGATGATGTTGATGGCGTTGGAGACGGCTTTGCCTTTCTCGGCGATTTTGCCTGCTTCCATGTGGAACTTGGCGCGGGCGATCGCCGCCCGTGCACCATCGAACAGCATGACGATGAGGCGGTGCGGCGAGGCACTCATGGCCCCGGTCTCGTGGCCGACATTGGTGTAGGCGTTGGCGGCGGTGCGTGCGTACATGGCGGCGCTCCCTGAGTTTGTTATGACGTGTGCGAGAAACCCGGCCGGGCTCAGCCCGACGTGCTGGTCGAAGAGCTGAACTGCTGCGTCAGGTAAGTCTTGGTCGAGTTCAGCTGTGCCATCAGCGTGTCCAGGTTCTGGAACTCGGTCTGGTATTGCGCCACCGCGGCATCGATCTGGGCCGACACATCGGTGTACTGGGTCGCGAGCGACTTGAGCGTGGCGTTGACACCGTTGGTGGCGGTAGTCAGCGCGCCCGTGGGCGAGACAAAGCCCGCCGCCGCGCTCGACAGCTGGTTGCCGTAGCCCGACTTGCCGTCGGTGCCGCTGAACAACTGCGCGACGCCCGTGCGGTTGGTGGTGAGTGCGGTATTGAGCTTGCTCGAATCCAGCGACATGCTGCCGTCGGCGTTGAAGCTGATGCCGATCTGCGTCAGGTTGGTCAGGCCGGTGGTGCCGGTGGCCGTCTGCGGGGTATTGATGACGTTGCGCAGCTGGTTCTCGATCACGCGCAGCGTGGAGTCGCCCAGCAGCGCGCCGGCGGTCTTGGTGCTCGGGTCGTAGGCGGAGAGCTGGGCCGCCGTGGACTGCAGGGTGTTGTACGCGGTGACGAAGCTCTGCACACCGGTAGCCATGGCACTGGTGTTGCTGGCCACGTTCACCGTGCTGGTGCCGGTGGTGGCCAGGTTAAGGGTCACGCCCTGGGCCGCGCCCTGGACCGAATTGCTGGCACTGGTGATCGCCAGGCCGTTGATGCTGAGCTTGGCGTCCTGTGCCGCGATGTTCTGCGTCATCGCCGTCGTGCCGCCCGGGTTGTACGTCAGCAGGTTGCTGATGGTGGTGGGGTCGCCGCTGCCGTTGCTGCTGACCGAAACACTCATGCTCGAAGCAGCGCCGGTGGTGTTCGAGGTCAGCACCAGGTGATAGGGCGTGCTGCTGCCGTCGTTGACGATACTGGCGGTAACGCCGGCATTGGCGGCATTGATGGCGTCGCGGATGCCGCTCAGCGTATTGTTGGTGCCGTTGATGTTGATCGACGCTGCCGCGGCGCTGCCGGGTGTGAAGGTGGTCGTGCCGCCGCTGGTGGTGGTGGTGCCGAACTGGATCTGGATGGTGGCGCTGCCCAGCTGCTGGCCGGTGCTGTCGGTGATGCCGTTCGAGACCAGCGTCTGCGACTGTGCCAGCTGCGAGACGTTGACGGCATAGCTGCCCGCCACCGCGGTATTGTCGGCCGAGGTGCTCAGCACGCTGGTGTTGCTCGACGAGGTGGTGGTGCTGTTGTACAGGCTGGCCGTGCCCAGGGCGGTGGCGGCGGACTGGAACGAGGCCAGCGCCCCCTGCAGCACGCCATAAGCTGAAAGCTGGGTGTTGACCGCGCTCTGCTGATCGGTGATCGGGGTGAGCTTGAGCTGTTCCGCCGATTTCAGATTGGTCAGCAAAGTGCTCAGATCCAGGCCGGAACCAACACCAAGCGACGAAATCGCTGAACCGCTTGTCGAACTCGTTGCACTCGTTGAACTCATGATGCGTACCTGTGGTTTATGTGTGCGGGGAGAGGCGCCCGATCAGGCGGTTTGGTGAATCAGCAGGCCCTGCAGCTTATCAATGGCGCGGACAATGCGCAGGACTTCTTTTGTGGGGAACTGGCGAATCGTCTCGCCGGAGACCTTGTCCACGACACTCGTGACCATTCTGTGCGTGGCTTTGTCGATGCTGACGCGGACCTCGAGCGGGGTGGCCTCCAGTGCCTCGTTGAGGCTCTTCAGCGCACTGTCCAGCCCGGTGCTGCCGGCCGCATGGGCGCTGTCGGCCGGCTTCGATTCCGCTGGCCCCGAACCCGGATCCGCCTGGCTTCTCGCCGCTCCGGCGGCACCAACGGACGATGCCGGCCCAGCGGTGAGCGTGGCCGGCCTTGGCAGTAGCGGTTCGGTCGAACTGATCATGATCTGTTCTCGCAACGTTGGGTCGGTGCACAAAAGGCTTCGGTGGAAACGCTTTCAGAGCGGAGACCGCTCTGAAAACATTCCCGGCAGGACGGGCCCGGGTAGAGCCCGTCCTGCTAGGAGACCGCCGTCTGTTGCGAGAATTAACGCAGCAGCGACAGCACGCCTTGGTTCGACTGGTTGGCCTGGGCCAGCACAGACGTACCTGCTTGTTGCAGGATCTGGGCGCGCGACATGTTCGACACTTCGGTCGCGTAGTCAGCGTCCTGGATGCGCGAGCGCGAAGCCGACAGGTTGGTCACAGCCGAGCCCAGGTTGGTGATGGCCGAGTTGAAGCGGTTCTGCACTGCGCCCAGCGAGCTGCGCAGCTTGTCGACCGTGGCCAGCGCCTTGTCGATCAGGGCCAGCGGGTTGGTGCTGCCCGAGCCGGTGAACTGGGCCGTTGCGGTGGTGGTGCCGGCGGTGCTCAGCTCGATTTGGGTGGCATCCGTGACCGACGTGGTGGTCGAGCCGCCGTTGGCCTGGGCGCCAGCCTGCGTACCGGCGGACAGCGCGTAGTTGTTGCCGCCTTGGGTGATGAAAGCGACTGCAGCGCCGCTGGTGTTGGCGCCGACCTTGACCAGCTGGCCAGCCACGGTGTTGCCGGTGTTGCCGTTGGCGGCATCGCCGATCTTCACTTGCACCTTGTTCAGGGTGACGTTGCCGGTGGCGGCGTCGACCGAGGCAGCGTAGTTGTCGTTGCCGTACTTGACCACGTAGTTGCTGGTGGCGTTGCCGGCGGTGTCCAGCACGTTGTTCAGGGTCAGGGAGCTGGTGCTGACGGTCGAGCCGACGACGGCGGACAGGGCGTTGGCAGCCGAGGTCAGGTTGACCGAAACCGGTGCGGAGCCGGTGGCGGCTGCAACCGTGGTGATGGCGCCGCTGGTGCTCAGTGCGTTCTTGGCCACCGTGAAGCCGGTCATGCCCAGGGTCTTCGAGCTGATTTCTTGCAGGCCGATCGAGATGGTCTGGCCGTCTTGGGCGCCGACTTGCACGCTCAGCGGGGTGGCGGTGGACGACAGGACCTTGACGCCGTTGAAGTCGGTTTGTTGCGAAGTGCGGTCGATTTCAGCCAGACGTTGCGTGATTTCGTCCTGGATCGATTGCAGGTCGCTTGCCGAGTTGCTGCCCGTTGCGGCTTGGACGGACAGGGTACGGATAGCTTGCAGGTTGTTGTTGACTTCGTTCAGCGCGCCTTCAGTCGTTTGCGCCAGCGAGATGCCGTCGTTGGAGTTGCGCTGTGCTTGCGTCAGGCCGTTGATGTTGGCGGTGAAGCGGTTGGCGATCGCCTGGCCGGCGGCGTCGTCCTTGGCGCTGTTGATACGCAGGCCCGACGACAGACGCTGGATCGCGCTGTTCAGCGACGATTGCGAAGCGTTCAGGTTGTTCTGCGTCATCAGGGACAACGTGTTGGTATTGATGGTCATCGACATGGTACGACTCCTATTCTTTACAGTAGATTGTGCAATCCGGCTGCTGCCGCAACGTTGGCTGCCAGGCAATGCTGGGCGAGAAGTGCCACCGTTGTTTGGGTTATCGGTTGGTGCCGGAAAAGATTTAGAGTGATCTTTGCGATGGATTGAAACTGAGTGGCGGATTCGGCGCGAAACGAGCCCCGCCGGGCCTGCGGCGTGACGCCGGCAACGCCTAGCGGCGCTTGCGGGTACGCGGTGTATATAAGCTGACAAAATCCGGCGAGGTCTCCGCCCCGGGCACGCAGGCCATGGCCTCGGGGGCGTGAGCCGGCGTGATCACGGCGATGGAATGCTTGTAGACGATCTGCGGAAGCGGGTCCTGCGCAGACTCTGCCAGCAGCACCATATAGTTGTCCGCCGCCATGATCACGCCGTGCAGTCGAATGCCGTTCGATAAATGCACGACGACAGGATTGCGACTTGCGCTGTGGGTGGAGAGCTGCAGGTGCTGCAGTTTCCGGCTCGGGCGATCGATCCTGGTTACCTTCTTGTTCACAACTTCTCCGGAAGAGCCCGCTCGGGTTCTGGCGGCTGGCAACGGTCCAATAACTGGGCCTGGGCAATGCGGTGTGACAGCACGGCTGGGCGCCGGCTGTGGCGCGGCCTGGGCTGGGCGGGGGATGAAACATCCGCTCTCGGTGCTGGCGCGGGACGGCGAGGCGGCATGGGCCGGGACCGGACCTGGGTTGTGTCCAGGCGGTGGATCCGATGCTGCTCCGCAAGCTGTGGCGGGCGACGCCGCCAGAAGAGAAGGGGAATACTTCAGGGGCGAGGGTAACAAAATTTCTTACAAATCTTGACGGTTGGGGGGCGCGTCTCGTGTAGAGGTTTTCCTCTAATAAAACTATTGCATCACGCTGCAAATCTATGCATTGATAGGCGCTTGCGTGGCAAGTCCCAACGCCACCTGCGCCCGCATTCCCTATCTGGCACGGGTTTGCGGGCAACAAGGTGGCCCTGGCCTGCTGCTGCGATGTATCCCATGCCGCGTATTCGCCACTTGAGTGACATTTTCGACACTTTTGCTATCAGAGTTATCCCTGATAGAAATTGGATTTACACCTCATGTAAGCAGGTTTATATTCGCTTCAGGGCCTTTCGGCTCTAAAGCTGTCCTGGAAAGCCTACGAGCACCCCGCGCGTGGGCTTCTTTTTTTGTGCGCCCACTTTGCTTGTTGTGCGCCCTCGGCGACAAGCGCCGGTGGCGGCACTTCGAAGTGCATGGGTGACATTAGACGACAGGTTGCAGCCGGCCAATCGTTCGAATTGCCGGGCTTTTCCCCCTTATATTCCCTTTCAATTCCGCATTTTTCCGCTTCTTTGTGGAAGTCGCTGTTTAGCCCTCAAGCTTGCTCCCGTCCCTGCCGTTAAGCCCGCGATGCGGCGTCGCTCCGGAAATCTGTCCGGGGCGAGGATGAAGCGCGCGCGATAAGAGTTAAAGGAGCCGGGAAGATGCGTTGGTTGCGAAACTTTGGCATTGGGGTGCGCCTGACGGTAGCGTTTTCGCTCGTGGCGCTGCTGCTGGTTGCCGTGGCCGTGCTGGGCATGATGTCCCTGCGCACCATGAACGAATCGATGCGCCTGACAGTGGAAGGGCGCCTGTTCAAGGTGCTGGAGATCGAGCGTGTCAAGCAAGATGCGCTGCGCACCGGCATCCTGGTGCGCGATGCCACCCTGAATGAGGATCCGGTTGCCGTGCGGCGCAACGCCGAGCGCATCGGCGCGCTGCGCCAGGACATGCGTGGCACGCTGGATGAACTTGGGAAGTGGCTTTCCAGGTCCGCCAGGCCTGAGATCCAGGAAACCTATCGTGCCCTGATCGAGGCACGCAATGCTTACGACACCCAGCTCGACACGGTGTTGCGCCAGTTGCAGGGCGGCGAGTTCGACAGCGCTCGCAGCGCGCTGGTCGCGACCCTGCCGGCGGCGCAGGCACCTTACTTCGACAAGCTGAGCGAATTGTCCGACGGGGGGCGCAAAGTGGCCGCCGCTGCCGTGCAGGAGGCCAATGCCCGCTATGAGATGGCGCGCAACCTGCTGCTGGGCCTGGCTGCCGCCGCGGTCGCGCTGGCCGCCGTCCTCGGCATCGGCATCACGCGCTCGATCACGCGCCCGGCGCGGCAAGCGCTGGATGCGGCACAAGCGCTCGCACATGGCAACCTGACTTATGTCATCCAAGCCAGCAGCGATGACGAGATGGGCCGCATGCTGGGGGCGCTGGAGCGCGCTTTCGGGCAGTTGGCGACACTGGTGCACGGCATCCAGGGCGCGACGCGGTCGATCGATGGCGCGACCCGGGAAATCGCCAGGGGCAATACCGACCTGTCCCAGCGCACGGAGGAGCAGGCGGCATCCCTGGAGCAGACCGCGGCATCCATGGAGCAGCTCACCTCGACGGTCAAGCAGAACGCGGCCAATGCACGCCATGCCAACGAACTGGCGGTCAGCGCTTCCGGCGTGGCGGCGGCGGGCGGGCACGCAGTGCGCGGCGTGGTCGAGACCATGCAGCATATTTCGCAATCGTCGGCCAAGGTCGCCGAAATCGTCGGCGTGATCGAAGGGATTGCCTTCCAGACCAATATCCTGGCGCTCAACGCGGCGGTGGAAGCCGCCCGCGCCGGTGAGCAAGGACGTGGCTTTGGCGTGGTGGCCGCAGAGGTGCGCAGCCTGGCCCAGCGGTCGTCGTCGGCGGCCAAGGAGATCGGCCAGCTGATCAATGGCTCGGTGGGGCAGGTGGCCCATGGCGCCAAGCAGGTCGAGGACGCCGGCCGCACCATGGACGATATCGTCGGGGCGGTGAAGCGCGTGACCGACATCATGGGCGAGATCGCCGCGGCCAGCGAGGAGCAGTCCTCCGGCATCGAGCAGGTCAACCGTGCCATCAATCAGATGGAAAGCGTGACGCAGCAGAACGCCGCGCTGGTGGAGCAAGCCGCCGCCGCCGCCGAGAGCCTGCAGCAGCAGGCAGCCGGGCTGGTCGATGATGTATCCAGGTTCCAGGTGACACCGGCGCAAACGCATGTTGCACGGGCGCCGGCACCGGCTGCGCCTGCGCGGGCGGTAGCCGCAGCGCGCGTGGCGCCGGCAGCCGCGGGGCGGCGCCCTGCGGCGCACACGGCCGCAGGTGGCAAGAGCCACCCGCCGGCCCGCCCGGGGGCGGCTCGCCCGACCCCGGCCAAGCCCGTGGCTCCGGCCGCTCGTGCTGCCCAGGCAGTGCAGGTGGTTCAAGCAGCGCCGGCAGCACCGGCAGCACCGGCAGCACGAGTAGCACCAGCAACCGCCGCCAAGCCGGCGGCCCGGCCAGCCGCCGTAGCGCCACGTGCCGGCGCGGTCCGCCCCCCCCCGCGAGCCCGTGTTGCCTAGCAAGGCCCGCGCGCCGGTGGTGCGCCAGGGCCGCGAACCAGTGCTGTCTTCCAAGGCGCTGCCCGCCGCCCGTCAGGCCAAGGCTGCTGCCGTGGCCACACCGGCGCCGCGCCGCGCCGCGCGCACCCCGGCTGCCGGCAGCCCGGCTGTGGCTGCAGGGGACTGGGAATCGTTCTGAGACAGGCAACGTCGCCTTGAATGTCGCCTTGGCGGCGTTCAGGTCAGGAGCCCGGCAAGGCGGCGGGGCGGCTGCAAGGCGCAAGGCTTAGGCCTACAATAGCGCCCTTGTATACAAAAACAGACAGGAGCGATGCCGCCCGTTCGCGGTGGCGCCGCACTCAATGTCCCTCGCCGCAAGCGTTCTCTCCCCTGCGCCCATGACCGCCGTCTCCATGCCGTCCTTCCTGGCGGCTTCAGCTCCGCCTTCTTCCGCCCGGTCACCCGCGACCGCGATCGCCTCAGCCACTTCCGCCTCCTCCGAGGCCGCGGACGACGGCGGTAACCCTCGCAACACGGCATTCGTCCCCCCGCCGGTTCCGCCGGTGCCGGTGACGCAGATCATTTTCGGGCTGATGCTGGCCATCCTGCTGGGGGCGCTGGAGCAATCGATCGTGGCCGTGGTGTTGCCGGAGATCGCGCTGCAGCTTAACGGCTTCGAGGAGATGGCCTGGGTGGTCTCGGCCTACCTGGTGGCCTCCACGGTGGTGACGCCGATCTACGGCAAGCTCTCGGATCTGCTCGGGCGGCGCTCGGTCCTGTCGTTTGCCATCGTGTTGTTCTTCCTGGCTTCGATCGCGTGCGCGCTGGCGCAGACCATGCCGCAACTGATCATCGCGCGCGTCCTGCAAGGGCTGGGCGGCGGTGGCCTGATCTCGGTGTCGCAGGCCACCATTGCCGATGTGGTGCCGCTGCGCGACCGTGGCCGCTACCAGGGCTATGTGAGCGGCGTATGGGCCGTGGCCAGCATGGCCGGCCCGGTGATCGGCGGCTACCTGGCGCACTACCTGTCGTGGCGCTGGATTTTCTGGATCAATCTGCCGCTGGCGCTGATCGCGCTGCTGGTGGTCCGCCGTGCGCTCAAGCACCTGCCGGCGGGCAGGCGCCGCCATCGCATCGACTACGTCGGCGCGCTGCTGTTCGGTGGCGGCCTGACCGGCGTGCTGGTGTTCCTGACCCGGCTCGGGCAGGGGCAGTCTGCCGCCACGCCGCAGACGCTTGGCCTGCTGGTGGCCGGGATGGTCGCCATGGTGCTGTTCGTGTGGCAAGAGCGCCGGGTGGCGGACCCGATGATCCCGCTGGACATGCTGCGCGTGCCGACGGTCACGATTTGCTGCGTCACGCTGTTCCTGTGCTTTTTCCAGTTGATCGCCATGTCCGTGCTGCTGCCGCTGCGCTTCCAGGTAGTGGGCGGCGTGCAGGCCGATAGCGCTGCGCTGCGGCTGGTGCCGCTGACGCTGTCCATCCCGTTTGGCGCGTTCATCTCCGGGCGGCTGATGACGTGGAGCGGCCGCTACAAGCCGCTGCAGCTGGCGGGCTCGCTGGTCGCGCCGCTGGCGATCGTCGCGCTGGCGTTCGTTGATCCGCATGCGGTCTTGCTGACCGCGCTGGTGATGGTGATGCTCGGCCTGGCCATCGGGCTGCAGTTGCCAAGCGGCCTGGTTGCTACCCAGAACGCGGTGCCTGCGCACCAGGTGGGCGTGGCCACGGCGCTGACCGCCTTCTCGCGCATGCTTGGCGGCGCGGTTGGCGTGGCGGTGCTGACCACCGTGCTGATCGCACTGTTGCGCCATGGCGGCATGGGTATCGCGGACCTGGCCGGCGGCGAGGACATCCTGATGAGCATGTTCCATCGCGCCATGGTGGGGGGCGATGCGGGCACTTCGGCCGATGCCGGCGCGGTGCGGGCGGTGGCCGAAGCCGCGTTCCGTACGCTGTTCCTGCTCAGCGCCGCCGTGTCGCTGGTGGCGCCCTTCCTGGTGGCGCGTCTGCCGGAGGCCACCTTGCGCGGCAGCACCGGCGCTAGCGTGGCGGCCAGCATGGATTGACTGGCGCACGCTGGCCGAGTGAGGCCGCGTGGCCCAGCCAGGTCAGGGGCTCTGCGCCCCTGGCGCGCTGCTTTTTCCCAGGAAGCCGAACTCCACCGGCGTCTTGGCGTAGAACACCTGGACGTCTTCCAGGGCGAGGCGGTCGAACAGCCGCTGCACTTCCTCCTCCGTGGCAATCACGGTGATCTCCTCCGGCCGGTCGGCCAGCTCCAGGAAATGCCAGGTGTGAAAGCGGCGGTCATGGCCGATGCCTTCGGCCGCCACCATATGCGTGGCGCCGCGGATCTGCAGTTCGCGCAAGATTTGCAGCAGCCAGTGGGATAGCTGCTTGCCGTGGTGGCGGCGGTTTTCGATGGTGAACAGCGTGAGTTGGAAGCCTTGCACGGCATCCCCCCTTTTGCCCCCCCTGTGGCGGTGTTCGCGTGCCGCGAAAGTGGCATGGACGGCGTGCGCCTGGCGGGGTGCCGTCTTTAGTTTAGGCGCGAAACCTGCTTCCCCAAAAACCAAGGGATTACCCTAGACCCGTTCCGGGAAAGGGCGGGCTATATTTTCATTTGTCTCAATAGCGATTCATGGTTTTATATATAAAACAAAAGCCAGGGAGTCACTCTCATTACGCCAACCCTTAGCAGGTCCCCAGTGCGACATCCGAAGTCCGAAACCAACCTCAGGCGTGCACTGCGCTGGCCCGCCGCTGCCTGCCTCGCGATCTCCTGCCTGTGGATTGGCGCTGCACCAGCGGCGCGCGCCGCGCAACCCGCCCCTGCCTGCAGCGCGCTGCGCATTGTCGTGCCGTTCCTGGCGGGTGGCCCGGCCGACCTGCTCGCGCGCACGCTCGCGCAGGGTTTGCACCAGCGCCGCGGCATAACCGTGGTGGTGGACAACAAGCCTGGGGCCAATGGCAATATCGGCATCGATGCGGTGCGCCGCGCGGCGGGCGATGGCTGCACCTTGCTGGTGGCGCCCGCCGGCAACCTGACCATCAACCCAACGCTGTTCCCGGCGCTGTCCTACAACGTCGAGCGAGACTTCCTTCCGGTTTCGCTACTGGCAAGTTCGCCCAATGTGCTGGCGGTGCACCCTTCCGTGCGCGCTAGCTCCGTGCAGGAACTGGTGGCGCTGGCCCAGCGCGCCAAGCCGCCGCTTGGCTATGCCAGCCCAGGCGTGGGCAGCGGTCTGCACCTCGCCGGCGAGCTGTTCCGCCAGCAGACCGGCATCGCGCTACTGCACGTGCCCTATAAGGGCACCACGCAGGCGCTCAACGATGTGGTGGGCGGGCAGGTGCCGATCCTGTTCGGCACGCTGCCCACGCTGGCGCCGTTTATCCGCTCCGGCGCGTTGCGCGCGCTGGCCGTGACCCAGGCCACGCGCTCGCCCGCGGCGCCCGCGATTCCGTCGCTGGCCGAGCAGGGCGTGCGCGGCATCGAGGTCAGCTCGTGGTACGCGCTGCTGGTGCCGCGCGCCACGCCGGCGCCTGTGGTGGAGGCGCTCCATGCCGACGTGCGCGAGGTGTTCGGCAGCAAGGCCGTGCGTGAAGAGTTGGCGCGGCAGGGCATGGAGCCGGTTGCCGGTACGCCGGATGCGCTCGCCACGCGTATCCGCGTGGAAACCGCGGGCTGGGCCGAACTGATCCGCACGCGCGGCATCAAGGCTGAATAAGGCGACAGCGTAATAACGCAAGCCGGTGATGGCCGCCGGTTTGCGCCATTCCCCCCCTTCATGCACGACGCCTCACTCCCGCCCATCCTCCGGCGCGGCGCCTTCGGCATCCAGCCCCTTCATGTTTTCCAGCAGCTTGAGCAGGTAGTGCAGCGTGTGGGTGATGTCGCCGGTTGAAAAATCGGTCAGCGCCCGCTCGTAGTAATCCCGGATCTTGGGCTGCGCCAGGCGCAACCACACATGACGCCCGGTCTGCGTCATGGTGACCAGCCGCGAGCGCCGGTCGCGTCCGTCGGGCGCCATGCTCAGGTGGCCGTCGCGCTCCATGCGGCTGATCAGCCCCGACAGGTTCTGCCGGCTCACCATCAGGTAGCGCGCCAGGTCGCCCACGCTCATGCCATCGGCCGCCTGTGGCCGCGACAGCGCGCCCAGCACGGCCCACTGCTGCGTCGTCAGGCCTTCGGCCTCGACCGCCCTTGACCCCGTTTTGTGCAACATATTTGCGCATTGGTACAGGCGAAAGAACAACCTGTTTGCCATTTCCATGCGCGCGGCCGGGGCAAGATCATCGTCAAAATCGGGGTTAACCATCATAAATTCCAGAGTAGCCGTACTTGCATTGGTCCAGTTGCCCGCCTATTATACGTCAATATATTTACGTATTTAAACGCTGGCGCGCGACCTATCAGCCGCACGATAGCACCCTGGACCACGAAGG
Source organism: Cupriavidus sp. GW823-FHT07A04 (assembly GCF_058794615.1). Classification (NCBI taxonomy): domain Bacteria; kingdom Pseudomonadati; phylum Pseudomonadota; class Betaproteobacteria; order Burkholderiales; family Burkholderiaceae; genus Cupriavidus; species Cupriavidus sp. GW823-FHT07A04. The sequence continues at coordinate 111,933 of NZ_JBXAHA010000024.1, read as the reverse complement.
AGAACACTGTGCAAAGACTCGAAGGCAAGACGGTCATCGTGACCGGTGGTGGCGGTGGCATCGGCGGGGCAACCTGCCGGCGCTTTGCGCGGGAGGGCGCCGCCGTGGCCGTGCTCGACCTGAACCTGGCGGCAGCGCAGCAGGTCGCAGCCCGCATCCGCGATAACGGTGGCCGCGCCGAAGCATTCCAGTGCGACATCACGGACCGCGCCAGCGTGGATGCCGCCGTGGCGGCCACCACCAGCCAGCTTGGCCCCATCGACGTGCTGGTCAACAACGCCGGCTGGGACGTGTTCAAGCCCTTTACCAAGACCGAGCCGGCGCAATGGGACCGCCTGATCGCCATCAACCTCACCGGCGCGCTGCACATGCACCACGCGGTGCTGCCCGGCATGGTGGAGCGCAGGCGCGGGCGCATCGTCAACATCGCCTCCGATGCGGCGCGGGTGGGTTCCTCCGGCGAGGCGGTCTACGCCGCGTGCAAGGGTGGCCTGGTGTCGTTCTCCAAGACCATCGCGCGTGAGCACGCCCGCCACGGCATCACCGTCAACGTGGTGTGTCCCGGCCCGACCGATACCGCGCTGTTCGAGGATTACAAGCAAGGCGCTGGCAACCCGGAAAAGCTGATCGAGGCCTTCACCCGCTCGATCCCGCTCGGCCGCATCGGCCAGCCGGAGGACCTGCCCGGCGCCATCGTGTTCTTTGCCAGCGACGACGCGGCCTTCGTCACCGGCCAGGTGCTGAGCGTGTCGGGCGGCCTGACCATGAACGGCTGAACCCGGCTGCAGCGGTTGCAGCGGCTTCCAAGACAACGAAGACAACGAAGACAACGACCATGAACTACGAAGACATTCTCTACGACGTGCGCAACGGCGCGGCCTGGATCACCATCAACCGCCCGGAGAAGATGAACGCCTTCCGCGGGCGCACCTGCGACGAACTGATCCACGCCATCAACCGCGCCGGCTATGACCGGGAGATCGGCGCCATTGTGCTCGCCGGCGCCGGCGAAAAAGCCTTCTGCACCGGCGGCGACCAGTCCGCGCATGAAGGCCAGTACGACGGCCGCGGCACCATCGGACTGCCGATGGAAGAGCTGCACAACGCCATCCGCGATGTGCCCAAGCCTGTCATCGCCCGCGTGCAGGGCTACGCCATTGGCGGCGGCAATGTCATCTGCACCATCTGCGACTTCACCATCGCGTCCGAGAAGGCCGTGTTCGGGCAGGTCGGCCCCAAGGTCGGCTCGGTCGATCCCGGCTATGGCACGGCCTTCCTGGCCCGCGTGGTGGGCGAGAAAAAAGCGCGCGAGATCTGGTATATGTGCCGCCGCTATCCGGCTGCCGAAGCCCTCGCCATGGGCCTGGTCAACGCTGTCGTCCCCCATGAACAGCTCGACGCCGAAGTGCAGAAGTGGTGCGACGAGATCATGGAGAAGAGCCCCACCGCGCTGGCCATCGCCAAGCGCTCGTTCAACATGGACACGGCCCACCAGAGCGGCATCGCCGGCATGGGCATGTACGCGCTCAAGCTCTATTACGACACCGAGGAATCGCGCGAGGGCGTCACCGCCTTCCAGGAAAAGCGCAAGCCCGATTTCCGCAAGCACGCCAAGTAAGCCGCCATAGCCGCCATAGCCGACGTTGCGCTCACAAGCAACGCGGCCGCACGGTGCATCGCATCGGCGCGCCATGCGGCAAGACCTCCTGGAGACACCATGAACCCCTATCTCGACGAAGACCTGGCCGCGCTCGGCGACCATGCCCGCCGCTTCGCCACCGAACGTATCGCGCCCGGCTTCCTGGAGCGCGACCGCACCCGCGAGCTTGACCGCGCGCTGATGCGCGAAATGGGCCAGATGGGCTTTATCGCCCCCGAGTTGCCCGAGCAATACGGCGGCCAGGGCCTGGGCTGCCTGGCGGCCGGCGTGATCCACGAAGAAGTGGCGCGCGCGGACCTGAGCCTTTCCTACATCAACCTGCTGGCCTCGCTGAACGGGCAGATCCTGGCGCATCACGCCGCCCCGGAGATCGCGCGGCCGTGGCTGCAGCGCCTGACGCAAGGCGAAGCCCTGTTCGCCATCGCGCTGACCGAGCCGCGCGGCGGCTCGGACGCGGCCAACCTGCGCCTGCGCATGGAGCGCGACGGCGACCACTACGTGCTCAACGGCGAGAAGACTTCCATCTCCGCCGCCGACCAGGCCGACGCCGCGGTGGTGTTCGCGCGCAGCGGCTCCGTCGAGGCGGGCGCGCGCGGCGTCTCGGCGCTGCTGGTGCCGATGGACCTGCCCGGCATCACCACCAACCGCTTCGACTGCCACGGTCAGCGCGCCATCGGGCGCGGCTCGATCTTCTTCGAGAACGTGCGCGTGCCCGTCAGCCATCTGCTTGGCAAGGAAGGCGAGGGCTTCGTGCAGGTGATGCAGGGCTTCGATTTCTCCCGCGCGCTGATCGGCCTGCAGGTACTGGCGGTGGCCAGGGCGAGCCTGGAAGAAACCTGGGAATACGTGGCCGAGCGCGAGGCTTTCGGCAAGCCGCTGGCCGCCTTCCAGGGCGTGTCCCATCCGTTGGCGGATTTCGAGACGCAGGTCACTGCCGCGCGCCTGCTGTGCTTGCAGACGCTCTGGCTGAAAGACCGCAACCTGCCGCACACGGCCGAAGCCGCGATGTGCAAATGGTGGGCGCCCAAGCTGGCCTACGACGTGGTGCACCAGTGCCTGCTGTCGTTTGGCCACGGCGGCTACGACCGCGGCCCGATGGAGCAGCGCCTGCGTGATGTGCTCGGCTTCCAGATCGGCGACGGCACGGCCCAGATCATGAAGACCATCATCGCCCGTACCCGCGCGGGCCGGGAAGCGGTACCAGCCTGATCTCGCCAGCGAGCAAGCCTGACCAAAACGATAACAACGAGGAGACATGCCATGGAATTCGACGCCATCCTGTTGCCCCCGCGCCGCGCGTCCAGCGTCGCGCAAGGCCTCTGGCCAGAGCGCACCATCAACGATGCGCTGGACGACTGCGTGGCCGCTTGCCCCGACAAGGTCGCGCTAAGTGCATTGCAGGTGGAAAGCGGCGAGACCACGCACCTGACGTACCGGGAACTGGCCGGGCAGGCCGGGCGCATCGCGGCGGGCCTCGCCAGGCTGGGCGTTGGCGCCAACGATGTCGTGTCCTGCCAGTTGCCCAACTGGTGGCAGTTCACCGCGCTCTATCTTGCCTGCGCGCGCCTTGGCGCGGTGCTCAATCCGCTGATGCCGATCCTGCGCGAGCGCGAGTTGTCGTTCATGCTCCGGCACGCGTGCAGCAAGGTTGTGGTGATCCCAAAGCGCTTTCGCGGGTTTGACTACGAATCCATGTTCGATGGCCTGCGCCAGGCGCTACCTGACCTGCGGCACGTGGCCGTGATCGGCGGCGCCGGGCCCAATTCGTTCGAGACCTTGCTGGCCGGCGCCGGCGCGCCGGACCTGGCGGCTGGCCATCGCCCCGGCCCGGACGACATCACCCAGCTCATCTACACCTCCGGCACCACCGGCGAGCCGAAGGGCGTGCTGCATTCGTCCAACACGCTCATGGCCAACATCGTCACGTACGCCGAACGCCTGCGCCTGGGTGCGGACGACGTAATCCTGATGGCCTCGCCCATGGCGCACCAGACCGGCTTCATGTATGGCCTGATGATGCCGATCATGCTGGGCGCGAGCGTGGTGTTGCAGGACATCTGGGAGCCGCGCCAAGCCGTAGCGTTGATCCGGCAGGAGGGCGTTACGTTCACCATGGCCTCCACGCCGTTCCTCACCGACCTGGCCCGCACGGTCACCGAGACTGGCGGCGCCGTGCCCACGCTGCGCGCCTTCCTGTGCGCCGGCGCACCGATCCCCGGCGCACTGGTGGAGCTGGCGCGCGGCGCGCTGGGCGCCAAGGTGATCTCCGCCTGGGGCATGTCGGAAATGGGCGCGGTGACCACCACGCGGCTCGAGGATGACGATGAGCGCGCCTCCAGCACCGACGGATGCCCGTTGCCCGGCGTGGAAGTGCGCGTGGTCGACGTAGCGGGCGCGGCGTTGCCGGTGGGCGCCAGCGGCCGCCTGCTGGTGCGCTCCTGCTCCAATTTCGGCGGCTACCTGCGCCGTGCGCACCTGAACGACACCGACGCGGACGGCTGGTTCGATACCGGCGACCTGGCCCGCATCGACGCGCGCGGCTACATCCGCATCGACGGCCGCAGCAAGGACGTCATCATCCGCGGCGGCGAGAACATCCCGGTGGTCGAAATCGAAACCCTGCTGTACCGCCATCCGGCCGTCGCGCAGGTGGCCATCGTCGCCTATCCCGACGAGCGCCTCGGCGAGCGCGCCTGCGCCTTCATCGTGACCCACGACGGCCAGCCATTCGACATGGCGGCGATGGTGGACTTCCTCAAGGCGCAGAAGATGGCCGCGCAGTACATCCCCGAGCGGCTGGTCGTGCAGGGTGCGCTGCCCTCGACGCCAGCGGGCAAGATTCAGAAATTCAGGCTGCGGGAGCAACTTCGCCAGAGCGGGCAAGGGGAGGGCGCATCCAGTGACCGCGCATGAAGCCACGCCTGCGAGCGACAAGAACCTGGTCCTGCTGGAGATGGGCGGCCGCGTCGCCGTGATCCGCCTCAATCGTCCCCGGCAGATGAACGCGCTCAGCGATGCGCTGATGGATGCGCTCGGCCTGGCGTTGCTGGCGTGTGATCAGGACGACGGCGTTGGCGCCATCGTGATCACCGGCAACGACAAGGCCTTCGCCGCCGGCGCGGACATCGCGGCCATGCGCGGCTGGGACTATATGGACGTGTTCAAGTCCAACTACATCACGCGCAACTGGGAGACGCTGCGCAATGTGCGCAAGCCAGTGATCGCCGCGGTCGCGGGCTACGCGCTTGGCGGCGGCTGCGAGCTGGCCATGGCCTGCGACATTCTCATCGCGGCGGACAACGCGGTGTTCGGCCTGCCGGAACTGAAGCTTGCGGTCATTCCCGGCGCGGGCGGCACGCAGCGCCTGCCGCGCGCCATCTCCAAGGCGAAAGCCATGGACATGTGCATGACGGCGCGCAACATGGATGCGGGTGAAGCGGAGCGCAGCGGGCTGGTATCGCGGGTGGTGGCCGCCGGGCGGTTGATGGATGAAGCGATGGCGGTGGCGCAGACAATTGCCGGTTTCTCGCTGCCGTCGATGATGGCGGTCAAGGAGGCGATCAACCGCGCCTGCGAATCATCGCTGTCCGAAGGCATGCTGTTCGAGCGGCGGCAGTTGCATGCGCTGTTTGCCACGGAGGATCTGAAGGAAGGGATGAATGCGTTTTTGGAGAGAAGGGCGGCGGTGTTCCGGCACCGCTAGACGGCATGTGGGCATCGATGCCGAAACTTCGATCTGCCAAAGCCGCAAAAAAGTGTTCCACGTCCACCCGGCAATGGCTCCATTTTTTGGGAAAAGAAGTTTGAATGCCAAGTCAACGGACGCTTAATACGATACGTTTAGTGGAGAGCTGGCCGGTCAGGTTGGCTCAATGTTCGCGTGTTCACGGCCGCCCGGACGGTGGCCTTCCAAGGAAATGTCATGAAGAAGATTGTCGCTACCGCTTTCGCGCTGTGCCTTGGCGCAGCATCCATCGCCGCTCAGGCGCAAGGCACCGGCAAGGTTGACCCCTACACCCAGGGCGCCAAGGCTGGCAAAGCAGACCCGTACACCGATGGCGCCAAGGCTGGCAAGGCCGACCCCTATACCGACGGGGCCAAGGCCGGCGACAAGTTTGACCCGTATACCCAGGGCGCAAACAAGAGCTCGCGTGCCAACCTGACGGATTCGAAGGCGAAGAAGTCGCATAAGAAGCAAACCAAGAAGGCGGTGCCGGCAGCCGCTGCCGGGGCCTGAGCCGTCTCGCCGCGCGGCGGTCGATGCCGTGCGCCTGGAAAAACCCGCCAAGCCGGCGGGTTTTTTTTGCCTCCGACGCACCGGATTCGCCTCCAGCCTGGTCCCCGAACGGAATTCAGGGGACCTCGCCGACCGGCATGATTGCCGTCGTATCGATGCGCTGGACCTTGCCCTGCTCTCGTACTTCCGTACGGAGCACGAAGCGCTCGCTTGGGCAATACCAATCCGTGATCTGCATGACCGAAGGCGTCGTCAGGATCAGCGTATCGACGAGCTGCGTTGGCCCAAGCGAGGAGCGCTTCTCATAAGTGATCGGTACGCAATCCTTGCGGCCCAGCGCGGTTTCAATCATGCGGCGCCGCCCGACGTGGCGCGAGCTGATGGTGATCGTGGCGTGCGCAGCGCGCAGCTCGCCCACCTCCTCATCCGTTCCGCGCGCATAGATCTTGAGCGTCACGCTGGAGTTGACCGTCTCGCCGCCAAGTATCGTGCCCTCGCGCAGATCCACACCCGCATAGTTGACCACACCTTCGCCTACGCTTGTCGATGTGCCATAGAGCCGGGCATAGCGCGCTCTCGCATTGATCTCTGAGTGGATTTCGACGCGAACCGCCGATGGCGCAGCGAGCGGCGAGATGCTGACCAGGTCGCGCTGATCCGCAATGACCGGCGGCCCCATCAGCGCTGCCAGCGCGCTCTTCGAGTGAATATTGATGATCGCCTGGCATCCCGCCGGCGTACTTTCCAGCAGTTCCTGCACCGTCATCATGGACATCGGCATGGTGCCGTCTGCCTCCATCTGCACTTTCGCATTCGGGCGAGACCAGAGCGTTTCCCAGCAGTTTGCCTTGCCCGCCGATGGCGGCGCCGCGGCCGGCAGCGGCCTTTCGGACGATTCGGATGTAATTGACGCGTCGGTCGCGGCCCACACCACCTGGGTGCCTGTCAGTACAGCAGCGATGCCAATCGCAGCAAGCTCGCGCTTCACGCACACTTTCTTCCCCGGTGGCAAATTTCCATTCTACTGCCGGGGTGCGGCATCAAGGGGAGCCGGCCGTGCGCTGGATTCCCGGCAGCGAGGCGGGCCTGCCCGATGTTGCATGACGGAGAGGCTATCCCGGAGTGAATATGCCTCGCTCGCCACCCCCTTTTCCCTCAGCCAGCAAGTTCCTAACTAGCCAGGATTTTTAACTATCGTTTTTATTTGTCGATCTAAATAATAAATCAACCGGACGGTCGGTTTATAAATATACTGCGGCATCGGTCCACAGGAAAACGCCATGTACACCCAATCACTGGATATCCCAGGCAACGCCCAGCCGCTCGAAACGGTGCAAGCCGACGTCTCGCCGGAGCAGGCGCATTTCGACGCGGTCATGGACGCTGACGGCAAGATCGAGGCGCAGGACTGGATGCCAGACGCCTACCGCAAGACCTTGATCCGGCAGATCTCGCAGCACGCGCACTCCGAGATCATCGGCATGCAGCCCGAGGGCAACTGGATCAGCCGGGCGCCGAGCCTCAAGCGCAAGGCCATCCTGCTCGCCAAGGTGCAGGACGAGGGCGGCCATGGCCTGTACCTGTACAGCGCGGCCGAAACGATGGGTGTGTCGCGCGACCAGCTTGTCGATGCCTTGCACGCCGGCAAGGCCAAGTATTCGAGCATCTTCAACTACCCCACGCCCACCTGGGCGGACGTGGGCGTGATCGGCTGGCTGGTGGATGGTGCGGCGATCATGAACCAGATCCCGCTGTGCCGCTGCACCTACGGCCCATACGCGCGCGCCATGATCCGCATCTGCAAGGAGGAGTCCTTCCATCAGCGCCAGGGCTTCGATGCGCTGCTGTCGATGATGAAGGGCACGCAGGCCCAGAAGGACATGGTGCAGGAGTCGGTGAACCGCTGGTGGTGGCCGGTGCTGATGATGTTTGGTCCCAGCGACAAGGACTCCATCCATAGCGGCCAGTCGTTCAAGTGGGGCATCAAGCGCATCTCCAACGACGACCTGCGCCAGAAGTTTGTCGACGCAACGGTCGAGCAAGCCAAGATCCTTGGCGTGACGCTGCCCGATCCGGACCTGAAGTGGAACGAGGCGCGTGGCGCGCACGACTACGGCGCAATCGACTGGGAAGAATTCTGGCGCGTGGTCAATGGCGACGGGCCTTGCAACAAGGAGCGCCTCGCCACCCGGGTGAAGGCGCATAACGATGGCGCCTGGGTGCGCGAAGCCGCGCTGGCGCATGCCCAGAAGCAGGCCGATAGACAGGCCGCCCGCGACCGCAAACAAGCTGCTTGAACTGGAGACAAAGATGAACAAGGAATGGCCAATCTGGGAAGTGTTCGTGCGCAGCAAGCAGGGCCTTGACCACAAGCATTGCGGCAGCCTGCACGCGCCCGACGCCAGCGGCGCGCTGCGCATGGCCCGCGACGTCTACACGCGCCGTCAGGAAGGCGTGAGCATCTGGGTGGTGCCCTCGGCCATGATCACGGCGTCGGACCCGGCGGACAAGGAGTCGTTCTTCGAGCCGGCTGGCGACAAGATCTATCGCCACCCGACGTTTTTCGTGCTCCCCCCCGAAGTCGACCACATGTAAGGCGGGACCCAGAACATGACCACGCCCCAACATTTGTCGTACGTGCTGCGCCTCGCCGATAACGCGCTTATCCTCGGCCAGCGCAACAGCGAGTGGTGCAGCCAAGGCCCTGCGCTCGAGGAAGATATTGCGCTGGCGAACATCAGCCTGGACCTGATCGGCCAGGCACGCCTGCTGTATTCGCACGCGGCTACCCTTGACGAAGCACTGAACGGCACACGGAAAACCGAAGACAGCTACGCCTACTTCCGCGCCGAGCGCGAGTTCGCCAACTACACCTTGGTGGAGTTGCCCCACTTCGGGCCGCTCGCCGGCACGGCACGTGCCGAGCGCGACTATGCGGTCACGATCACGCGCAACTTCCTGTATTCCGCGCTGATGGGCCACCTGTGGACGGCGTTGCAATCGTCCACCGACACGCATCTGGCGGCCATCGCCGCCAAGTCGCTGAAGGAAACCCGCTATCACCTGACCCACGCCGCCGACTGGCTGATCCGCTTTGGCGACGGCACCGAGGAGTCGCACCGGCGCGCGCAGGCGGCGCTGGATTACCTGATGCCGTACACCCGTGAATTCTTCGCGACCGATGCAGTGGAAACCGCGGTGGCAGCGGCCGGCATCGGTCCCCTGATGGCGGACCTTCAGCCCGCCTGGCAGGCAGACGTCGCCGCCACGGTGGCGCAGGCCACGCTCACGTTGCCGTCCGAGGCGAAACACATCACCACCGGCAAGCACGGCGAGCACTCGGAGCACATGGGCTACCTGCTTTCCGAAATGCAGAGCCTTGCACGCCAGCATCCCGGCGCCACCTGGTAGATCAAGATGAACGCTGCTGACACGCTGATGGAGTCCGACGCCACGCTGGAGCGCGCCTGGACCGTGCTCGAAGCCGTACCCGACCCGGAAATCCCGGTGGTGTCGATTCGCGAACTGGGCATCCTGCGGGACGTGCGCCGCGGCGCTGACGGCGTGCTCGAAGCCGTCATCACGCCAACCTATTCGGGCTGCCCTGCCATGTCGCAGATTGCCGAGGACATCGGGCAGGCGCTGAACGCCGCCGGGATCCTTTCCCATCGCGTTGTCACTGTGCTCGCCCCGGCCTGGACCACCGACTGGATGACCAGCGAAGCGCGCGACAAGCTGCGGCAATACGGCATCGCGCCGCCGATGGGCAACTGCGGCAGCGGCCACGCGCCGCAAGAGAAGACCATCCGCTTCGTGCCGCGCACAGCATCGCACGCTACCCACGACCGGCCCGCATGCCCGCAATGCGGCTCCGTGCACACCGAACGCCTGGCGCAGTTCAGCTCGACGGCCTGCAAGGCACTGTACCGCTGCATCGATTGCCGCGAGCCGTTCGACTACTTCAAACCGTACTGACAAACCGTACCGACCTGGACCGACAACATGGCGACACCGCAATTTCATCCGCTGCGTATCCGCGAGGTACGGCCCGAGACCGCCGACGCGGTGACCGTCTCGTTCGAGGTGCCGGAGGCCCTGCGCGACGCGTACCGTTTCACGCAAGGGCAATTCGTCACGCTCAAGGCGCATCTTGATGGCGAGGAAACCCGCCGTTCGTATTCGATCTGCGTGGGCGTCACCGACTATGACCGCGATGGCGAGCTGCGCATCGGCATCAAGCGGGTACGCGGCGGCAGGTTCTCCAATTTCGCCTTCGACACGCTGCAGCCCGGCCACGAGATCGAGGTGATGACACCCGACGGGCGCTTCTTCACCCACCTGAACGCCGAGCTGTCGAGGTCCTACGTGGCGTTCGCGGGCGGCTCGGGCATCACGCCAGTACTCGCGATCATCAAGACCACGCTGGAGACAGAGCCGACCAGCCGCTTCACGCTGGTATATGGCAACCGCAGCGTTGACGCGATCATGTTTGCCGAGGAGCTCGAAGACCTCAAGAACCGCTTCATGAGCCGGTTCTCGCTGTATCACGTGCTGTCCGATGATCTGCAGGAGGTCGAGCTGTTCAACGGCGTGCTGGATCAGGCGAAATGCGAGGCCTTCCTGGCCACGCTCGTGCCCGCCGCCGAGATCGACGAAGCCTTCATCTGTGGCCCCGGCCCGATGATGGACGCCGCCGAGGCCGCGCTCAAGGCCGCCGGCGTGGCGCCCGCGAAGGTGCACGTGGAGCGCTTCGGCACGCCGCTGCCGCAAGCGGGCGTGCCGCCGATCGAGATCACCGACGACACGCCGGCCGCGGATCTGGAGCTGATCATCGACGGCAAGAAGCGCAAGCTGCGGCTGCCGTACGTGGGCGTCAGCGTGCTGGACGTCGGCCTGAAAGCGGGCCTTGCATTGCCCTATGCCTGCAAGGGCGGGGTGTGCTGCACGTGCCGGGCCAAGGTCCTGGAAGGCGAAGTCAAGATGGAAAAGAACTACACGCTGGAGCAGCACGAGATCGACGACGGCTTCGTGCTCACCTGCCAATGCCATCCGGTCTCCGACCGGGTTGTCGTCAGCTACGACGAACGGTAAATGAACGGTAAATCGACGCACAGCAAGTGCAGTACCGCAATCCTTTAAAGAAATACGGCCCCCGCAATGAATCACGCCCTGTTTGAAAAACACGAGAAGACACTTGCCCAAGCCCTGGACGCCATCCGGACCCGAGGCTACTGGAGCCCCTTCAATGAGATGCCCAGCCCGCGCACCTACGGCGAAACCGCCGCCGACGACGGCGAGGCGGCATTCAAGGCGCAACTCGGACAACCCTTCGTGCTCGAGCAAGCCGGCAGCGGCGGCACCGTCGGCGCGGAACATTCGCCATTCGGCTTCGCGCTGAACATCGGCTATCCCAACGCCGAGCCGGACGCGCTGATCGCGGCGGCGCAAGCGGCGCAGCTGCAATTCCGCAAGGCAGGCCCGAAGGCCTGGGTCGGCGTGAGCCTGGAGATCCTGGCGCGGTTGAACCAGGCGAGCTTCGAGATCGCGCACAGCGTCATGCATACCACCGGGCAGGCGTTCATGATGGCATTCCAGGCCGGCGGCCCGCATGCGCAGGACCGCGCGCTAGAGGCGATCACTTATGCGTGGGATGCCATGCGTGACATTCCGCAGACGGCGTACTGGGAAAAGCCGCAAGGCAAGAATCCGCCGCTCGCCATGGAAAAGCGCTTCACCATCGTCCCGCGCGGAATCGGGCTGGTGATCGGCTGCTGCACGTTTCCCACCTGGAACAGCTATCCCGGCCTGTTCGCGGACCTGGCCACTGGCAATGCCGTCATCGTCAAGCCGCATCCCGCCGCGATCCTGCCGCTGGCCATTACCGTGCGTATCGCGCGGCAAGTGCTGGAGGAGGCCGGCTTCGATCCGAACGTCGTGACCTTGCTGGCCACCGCACCCAATGACGGTGCGCTGGTGCAGTCGCTGGCCACGCGCGATGAAATCCGGCTGATCGACTTCACCGGCAGCACCGCCAACGGCGACTGGCTGGAGACACACGCGCTGCAGGCGCAGGTGTACACCGAGAAGGCGGGCGTCAACCAGATCGTGATCGACTCGGCGGACGAACTGAAGGCGGTGTCGCGCAATATCGCGTTTTCGCTCGCGCTGTACTCGGGCCAGATGTGCACCGCGCCGCAGAATATCTACGTGCCGCGCGATGGCATCAAGACGGCGCAAGGCACGGTCCCGTTCGAGGAGGTGGCCCAGTCCATCGCCGATGCCGTGGAAAAGCTGACCAGCGATCCGGCCAAGGCCGTGGAGCTGATCGGTGCGATCCAGAACAAGGGCGTGCTTGACCGGATCGAGCAGGTGACCAAGCTGGGCGTTCCGCTCCTTGCCAGCCAGCGCCTGGTGCATCCGGCCTACCCGGAAGCCAGCGTCAGCACGCCGGTCCTGCTGAAGCTCGACGCCCGGCGCGACGAGGGTACGTTTACGCAGGAATGGTTCGGCCCGATTGCGTTTGTGATTGCCACCGATTCCACCCGGCATTCGCTGGAACTCGCCGCGCGCATCGCTCGCACGCGCGGCGCGCTGACGCTGTCGGTCTACAGCACGGACGAACAGGTGCTCGATGCCGCTGACGAGGCTGCCGTATCCGGCGGCGTTGCGCTGTCGGTCAACCTGACGGGCGGCGTCTTCGTGAACCAGTCGGCGGCGTTCTCGGACTTCCACGCCACCGGCGCGAATCCCGCGGCCAACGCGAGCCTTGCCGACACGGCCTTTGTTGCCAACCGCTTCCGCGTCGTGCAAAGCCGGCGGCATGTGCCGCAGCGCACCTGAGCGACTGCATATCCAGCACTACCAATCAGTAATCAGTAATCAGTAATCAGTAAGCAGGCACGTTGCCAACCTGGGCGGCACGACGGCAAAGACCGTTGACGCGCATGACCAGGTTGGCAGGCTGCCGCGTGGCGCCCCCGTTCCCGCCACCGTCCGTTCCTATTTTGCCGCGTCATTCTCAGGAGACAACCGTGGTCCAGCCAATTCCTCAACCGGGTGAGCTCGAAGCCATCGAACTAGCCAGCCGCGACGAACTCCAGGCACTGCAACTGGCGCGCCTCAAATGGTCGCTGCGCCATGCCTATGACAATGTGGCACACTACCGCCGCGCCTTCGACGCTGCCGGGGTGCATCCGGACGACCTGCGCCAGCTATCCGACCTGGCGAAATTCCCCACCACGACCAAGCAGGACCTGCGCGACAACTATCCGTTCGGGCTGTTTGCCGTGCCAAAGGATGAGGTGGTGCGCGTGCACGCATCGAGCGGCACGACCGGCAAGCCGACCGTGGTGGGCTATACCGCGAAGGACATCGACACATGGGCCAACGTGACGGCGCGCTCGATCCGTGCGGCGGGCGGCCGGCGTGGCGACACGCTGCACAACGCGTTTGGCTACGGCCTGTTCACCGGCGGCCTCGGCATTCATTACGGCGCCGAGCGGCTCGGCTGCATGGTCGTGCCCATGTCCGGCGGACAGACCGAGAAACAGGTACAGCTCATCCGCGATTTCGAGCCGTCGATCATTCTCGTCACGCCGTCCTACATGCTCAACCTGATCGACGAGATGGCACGCCAAGGCATGAACCCGGCGAAGTCATCGCTGAAGATCGGTATCTTCGGCGCCGAGCCGTGGACCCAGGGCATGCGCAGCGAAATCGAGACCCGGGCGGGCATCCAGGCCGTCGACATCTACGGCCTCTCGGAGATCATGGGCCCGGGCGTGGCGTCCGAGTGCATTGAAAGCAAGGACGGCCCGGTGGTCTGGGAGGACCACTTTTATCCCGAGATCATCGATCCGGTCACCGGCGAAGTGCTGCCCGACGGCAGCCAGGGCGAGCTGGTATTTACCTCGCTCTCCAAGGAAGCCATGCCGATGATCCGTTACCGCACGCGTGACCTGACCGCGCTGCTGGCGCCGACATCGCGCTCGATGCGCAGGCTGGCGAAGATCACGGGGCGCTCCGACGACATGCTGATCATTCGCGGGGTCAACGTGTTTCCGAGCCAGGTCGAGGAGCTGATTCTCGGCATTGCCCGGCTTAGCGGCAACTACCAGCTGTGCATCACGCGCGACGGGCATATGGATTCGCTGTCCGTGTCGGTGGAGGCGCGCGCGGAGATCTGCGCCTCGCTGGCCGAAAGCGAGCGCGAGCAGCTGGCACGTGAGCTGCAGCACCGGGTGAAGACGATGATCGGCGTTTCCACGGCCGTGCGCGTCCTGAATACCGGCGAGATCAAGACCACCGCCACGGGCAAGGCGCAGCGCGTGCTCGACCTGCGGCACCTCGGCGCTTGAGGCGGTAACTGCGGGAGGCGTGAGAAGCGAGCGAGAAGCAAGCCGATCGCAGCCGATCCACGCTGAGCGAAAAAAACTATTCAAAAACGCAAAAGGCTGTTGTACAATCCGGCCTCCGTTTCGATTGAGACGGAACTTGTTCCCCGATAGCTCAGTTGGTAGAGCGCCGGACTGTTAATCCGTAGGTCCCTGGTTCGAGCCCAGGTCGGGGAGCCAAAAAGCGGGAGTAGCTCAGTTGGTAGAGCGCAACCTTGCCAAGGTTGAGGTCGCGAGTTCGAGCCTCGTCTCCCGCTCCAGACATGATGTCCACGGACTTCCATCGAAGTCCGCTGGTCTTTGCAAAAAGGGGCTTCGGCCCCTTTTTGCATTCCATCTGCCGCTACGGCACTATGTTTCCAGGGCCAAGGCGATGGCTTTCGTCCATACGCCAATGGCAAAGGCGCCAGGGTCCACGTCCCGAGCGCTCGTTCTCACTTCATCGTCGTATTGAGCTCCTATGTCCTAGCTGAAGCTGAATAAGCTTCGGGTTCTTCGTGCGCTCTCGCGACGGTTGGTCGAAGAGGTCGGGTTAGTGCCTGACAAACAATCCCTACGCGTGAATGACGGTCTGTTGAGCGGCTTCGATTTGCACCGCATATGTTCGGAGCAAATCGGTGTCGTCATACTGGACTACGCCATGCCTGAGTTGACTGGCTTCGAGGTAGCGGACTGGCAGATTTGCCGCGGACTTGGGAAGGTCTTGCTGACGGGGCAGGCGTCACCACGTCACGCGATAGAGGGCTTCAACGCGGGCGTCATCGACCGGTTCATACGGAAAGACGATCGCGAGGCAATTCGGCACGTCGTGGACTATGTTCGCGAGCTTGAGCGCAAGGTGATGGCATCCGTCGGTGATGCGGCGTTGAGCATCTTGCAGCGGCAATCGCTTCCTTTCCTCGGGAATCCGGCGTTGCTAGCGCTGCTCGACGATGTGACGCGCGACGCCGAGGCCGTCTGGGTCACCGTCAGTCTGACGCCGCCAGGGATTGCCGCGATCGATAAGGCAGGGCGCACGAAGCGCTGGCTCGTCATGGATGACGAGGCTAGAGTGTCCCAACTGGAGGTGGCCCGGGAGGCGGGTGTACCCGAGCCTTTCATGAAGGCAATCCAACGCGGAACACATTTGCCATTCTTCCTCGGTGCGCGGAATGCTGGGGGATACTACGAACATGGCTTGGACTGGTCAGAGGGCTTGCACAAAGTCATCGCCGCCGACATCGCAGGGTTCAAGGTCGCGGAACTTCCAAGATGCTTCCCGGTTTGACAGAGGCATTTCCGGAGTTGGAGTCGACGCGCGGACGCCTGAAGGCGTCGGGACTTCGCCTTAGTTATGCGTCACCCGTCTGCTCACGCTTCATCAGTCACGAGTGTGGCTCGATGACCCGAAGCGCTCGATCGGCGGAATCGCAATTCAGTCCGCCATACGCCGCGTTGCCCACGGTTGTACGGCCGGGCGTGGTAGCGAGTGCGTATTTCGGTCCTTTTGGCTTGGCGTCGTGGTTGCTGGTTGAGCACGAAGAGCGGGCTGACCTGGAGGCCGTGCTGATCGGGCATGCGAAGTTGCACGTCTTGCTTGATACGCGGTACATGGCAGCGGCGTCCGCCTATTTCGGGAACCAGCGACTGACGGAGCGAGAGGCGCAGGCTTTGTCTTTGACTGCGAACGGAAAGTCCAGTCGGGAGATCGGCGAAAAGTTGGGAATTTCGGCGCGGACCGCCGATCACTACATCGATGAGGCTCGCCGAAAGCTCGGTGCTCAGAGCCGCGCCGAAGCCGTGTTCCTGGCGATGCGATCGGGATTGTTTCGTGTGGAACCTTGGTGCCGCTAGTAAAAGGTGTTACGCCGAGTTTCGGGATAGGGGAGCCGAGGTGATCGGGGTGACTGTGTAGTTCAGGGATCGGTCTGACGGCTGAGTTTGTTAAGGATTGTTTGATGTCTGCCCTCGTCTGCAGGACTGTGAGAGGGAGCGGCGCGTGTGGGCAGGCGTCGAACAATCCTCGAGGGGGGAAACCGCGGGATGCAGCGATGCGGCGTACTGGGCTATGGCGATTGAAGCGTTTGCTTGATCAGCAGAGCCAGTGGATGTCGGAGGAAGCGTGGCGTGAGGGGGACCCCGGCATGGCGGGAGGTCGCGGCAGATCAGGAGCGTTAGGACGCTGCGAGCGTGCAATGAGGCGGCCTGAGACAGCGAGCACGACTGTCCGCTTGCGGCTCCGGTGTCCGGAGAGCCGACGGTTGACTTGGATGCGTAAGATATGTGGGCTCATGCGAGGGCTCGCTGCGGCGGCGGTCCGCGGATGCAGACACTACGCGGGATGATCTCGATGACGAGCATCGGCGCGCCACAGTGCCGGCAGACGAAGGGCGTCGGCGCAGCGAGATCGGTGTCGTCAGGTGCAGCGGTGACGTTGGGCGCGGCATCCAACAGCTCACGCGCTCTGGCCAGATTCGCGCGGCGCACCGGGTTGGCAAGCAGACCATAGTGCCGGATGCGATGGAAGCCGCGAGGTAGCACGTGCAACAGGAAGCGCCGCATGAACTCGCCGGCATCCAGCGTCATGGTCTTGTAGCGAGTGCGGCCTTTGGCTCGGTAATCCTTCCAGCGAAAGGTCACGCCACGCTCGTCCAGGGCGAGCAGGCGCTGGTTGGAGATCGCCACGCGGTGGGTGTAGCGTGACAGGTAGGCCAGTACCGCCTCTGGCCCGGCGAACGGTCGCTTGGCATACACGACCCATTCGGAGGTGCGTAGCGGTGCGATCCACTGCGCGAAGGCAGCCGGATCGGCGAGCGCGGCGTAGTCGCCGAAGAACTGCAACTGGCCCCGACCATGCGCAGCCTGGAGGGCCTCAAGAAAGCGGCGTCGAAACAGGCGGGAGAGCACGCGGACCGGCAGGAAGAAGCCGGGGCGGCAAGCCACCCATCGTTCGCCATCTGGTGACAGGCCGCCGCCGGGGACGATGCCATGCACGTGCGGATGATGCGTGAGTGCCGATCCCCAGGTGTGCAGCACCAGGGTGGCGCCAATCTGCGCGCCGAGGTGCTTCGGGTCGGCGGCGATGGTCCGCAGGGTGTCGGCGGCGACATCGAACAACAGGCCATAGATCACCGCCTTGTTGTACCAGGCGATGGCGCTGATGGGCGCAGGCAGCGTAAACACGACGTGGTAGTACTCGACGGGCAGCAGATCTTCGCTGCGCGCTTCCAGCCAGCGACGCGCAGCGCTGGCTTGACACTTTGGGCAATGTCGGTTGCGGCAGGAGTTATAGGACACCTCAAGCTTGGCGCAGCCGGAACAGCGCAGCACATGCCCTCCCAGTGCCGCGGTTCGGCACTGTTCGATGGCCGACATGACCTGCAACTGCCCCAGGCTCAGGTGTGCAGTCTGTCGCCAGGCCGGCCCATGGAGGCGGAAGATATCCGCGATCTCGAGCATGAGAGTGCTCGGTGGACCAAAGCCTAGGTGGAGCGGAGGTTCTCCAGCGGGCTGACGACCTCGCGCAGCAGATCAGTGGCGACCTGGGCGTAAAGCGCTGTGGTCTCCAGCTTTTTATGCCCAAGCAGTACCTGAATGACGCGAATATCGACCTTCTGTTCGAGCAGGTGGGTGGCGAAGCTGTGTCGCAGCGTATGCATGGACACGCGCTTATCAATCTGTGCATCCTGGGCGGCGGCATGGATGGCGCGATTGAGTTGCCGGACACTGAGCGACTCGATCGGATTGAGGCCCGGGAACAGCCAGCCGCCGTCGAGCATCTTGCCCTGCGCGTGGGCGACACGCCACCAGACGCGCAGTCGTTCGAGCAGCACTGGCGAGAGCATGGCGTAGCGGTCCTTGCGGCCCTTGCCCTGTTCGATGCGCAGGGTCATGCGTTCACTGTCGACATCGGTCACCTTTAACGCCACCACTTCGCTGGCGCGTAGGCCGGCGCCGTAGGCGACCGCGAGCGCGGTCTGGTGCTTCAGGTTACCGGCGGCAGCCAGCACTCGGGCGACTTCGTCGGGGCTGAGTACCACTGGCAGGATGCGTGGCACTCGCACCGGACGCATCTTGGCCATGCGTTGGGCATCGCCGAGAGTCACTTCAAAGAAGAACTTTAATCCAGTGATCGCGGCATTGAGCGAAACCGGGGAGATGCCGCGATCGACCAGATGGAGTTGATAGCGCCGTAGGTCCTCGGTGCTGGCCGTGTCGGGCGAGCGCCCGAGAAAGATGGCGAACTGCCGCACGGCGCGGATGTAGTGGGTCTGGGTCTTGTCCGAGAGCTTGCGCATCCGCATGTCTTCGATCATGCGCTGGCGTAGCGGGCTGATGGTAGGCGTCGCGACTGACATGGCTGTGCTCCTGTCGAGGCTCGAGGCGAATTGCCTCGGTCCTCAACATAGGAAACAGCGCTGGCGGTTGAGTCACTTTGCGCTGGGCCGGAGGGTTACCGCGCGAGCGGTTTAGTCCATCGGCCAATTTCCGTCATTTGTCACATCCGCCACAGATGACCGCATTGGGCCTCAAACCGGTCAAACGCCGAAGCTCGCTGGTGGCGCCGTGTTCGAGTGAGCGGCTACCCCTCACTTCAAGCGCAGAAGAGAACCTATCGAATCTACCGGCTGCAATCGATATCGAAGTTCGTTAGCTGTACAATTGACCTAAATCCTTTCAAAAACCGGCCACAAGGGAACCGGAGACATCGTCAGCTTAGACACCGATGAAAAATTCACCGAGTACTGCCGCAAGCGAGCGGACAAGGCCAGCCGCAGGTAGCGTTCCTGGCGTCGTTCGGACCAAGACGAGGAAGGCTGGCGACGCGACCCGCGACCGGATGCTCGATGCCGCAGAGGCGTTGTTTGCAAAGAGCGGATACCACGGAACGTCGATGCGAGACGTGGCAGAGGCAACTGAAACCCGGATCGCTCTGGTTACGTATCACTTTGGCACCAAGGACGTTCTCTTCAACAAGGTTATCGAACGTCGCGCTTCCTATATGGCGCATCAGCGTATTCTCGCCCTCGATGCAGCACGAACTCGCGCAGGCGAGAATCCGATACCGCTCGAAGACCTGATTTCCGGTTACGTTTACCCGTTTGTTGAACGAAGCGCCCACGGCGGACAGGGCTGGAAGAACTATTCACTACTGATCTCTCGCGTCTCCAATTCTCCCGATTGGGCGAAGTTCATCAGCGACCACTACGACCCCATTGCGCGTCAGTTTGTCGTTGAGTTCCGCCGAAGCTTGCCAACAGTCCCTGAAGAGGACATCTACCACGCATTCAGCTTTATGGTCGGCGCGATGGTTGCCTTGGTGTCGGAGCCCGGAAGAGTGGAGAGTCTTTCGCTTCGCAAGTTCAAATCCACCAATCTGGAACAGGCTTTCGAGTGCATGCTCCCATTCCTGACCGGAGGCTTTCGGGCGCTTACCGATAGGTCATAACGCGTCTCGTCGTCTCGTTCCCACCACCCTCACCGAGCCCGTTGCGGAACTTCGCCAGGCCCTGGTGAGGGTTCTGCGTCAGCTTGCTCCTGATGCATTTCAACGCGATGCATCAGAGCCTATACGTCCTGACTTAGCGACGCAGTTCTGCGGTGAGTACATCCGCGATCCAGTCAGCCATGTAATCCGTTGCAAGACTCATGTTCCCGATGCTGCAGTGTTGCTCGCCACCTTCATCGGCCGTGAAGATTCGCAGCTCGCGACGCGGGCTGTTTACGCAATCCTCATATGTCAGATATGCCGACTCCACCGGAACCTGACGATCAAGCTCGCCATGGTTCACAAGAATTGGCACACGGACACGGTCGAGAATCCCCTTCAGAGTAAAGCCGCTGGCAGTATCGAGACACTCCTCGACTGATTGCGCGCCAAGCACCCATTGCACGTGTTCAACAAAATGTGGAACCGACTTTTGAGTGCCGTGGCCTTCCAGCCGCATGCGGAACCGCTTGCCGAAGTCGTAGTTCGCCCCCCAAGCGACGCAGCATTTGAAGCGCGGTTCGAACGCTGTTGCGCGCGGCGCATGATAGCCGCCCATACTCAGCGCAATCATGCCGATCCGGTCGCGATCCACCTCTGGGCGACGCTCAAGGTAATCGATACACGCCGCAGCGGGAACCTCGGCTTCCGGGGAATTGTGCAGGCCGTGCTTGCGCAACGCTTCGCCTACTCCGGGATTGTCGACGATCAGCGTGGAGACTCCGCGCTTTGCCAAAGCGGCTGGGAAGCCTGATAGAAACAAAAACTCTTTGACGCCATCCAGGCCATTGAAATGCACCATGCAGGGCGCCGGTCTATTGCCCTCTGCCTTGACAAGCAACGCTGGCAACACAGTGTCCTTGTAGGGAACCATGACGCGCTCACAATTCACGTGGCCGAGCGCCACATACTTGGCAAAGTAATGGAGCATGCGGTCATACGCGTCCAAACGAGGCGGATAGTTGTGGTGTGGCATCCGCTCTGCAGTGATGAGCATGATTGCCGCTCGTCGGTACTTCTCCGACGCCGTCAGGCCATGCCCGGCATCTTCGTCGCCCGCTGCGCTTGCAGCCAGCTTCTGACCTGCGTCATCCCACGCGTGAAAGAACGCCTGGGCCGGATCCATTGCTTCCGGAACCTTCCCATCACGCAGCGAACGCGATGCCCGGTCGATCTCGTCCATGTTCGCCCCCATGTCCAGGGCCATGGAGAGCGACAGGTTCCAGGGGTAATCCGAAAAGTATTCAAGCATGTTTTACCTCTACTATTTCCGACAATGGGTTATCAATCAGTTAGTTTGCACGCAGGTGCTGCGCAGCGAAATCTGCGGCGAGCTGACCTGCGATTGCGAGATCGTTCTGATTCGAGTACAGACTCATGTGCGAGACCTTTGGCAACACTGAGAGCTTCTTGCGAACCGAAGGAATGCTGTTGAAGACGGCAACCTCGAGATCCCAAAGCGTGATGTCATCGTCTTCGGCGACCACCATGAGGATAGGCTTGTCGTAGAGGCGCTTTGCGAACGGTGCCACGTCGTACGACAGAAGCAACTCCGTCGATTCGACCGTACTCCAGTGCTCGTGCCGAGGAGCCTCACGTGCCTTGATGTCGTGGAAGATTGTGTGAATCGAAGGGAACGGCCAGGTGCACAGCTCTTCAAACGGCTGCCTCGACGACATCGGCAAGCGCCCCCCCGCTGATCCCTCTTGCGTCCGCTTGCGCCGATCTGCCAGGATTAGCTCGTTTAGCTCATGAAAGCGTTGGGAGCCGTGGACGCGGCGCATATTTTCGTAGCCGTCCACAACCGGAATGTTGGAGATCACGCATTTGACCCGCTCATCGGTCGCTCCGACCGCCAGCACGTGACCACCGGCGTATGAAATGCCCCAGACACCAATTCTATGCGCATCGATCTCGGGCAGCGACTCTCCATACGTTACGGCACTTTTATAGTCTTCGATCTGAGCCGCTGGATCGATATGTTGCCGGGGCTGTCCTTCGCTCGCCCCCATGCAACGGTAGTCGAACATGAGCACAGCCACGCCTTTCGCGACGATCGCCTCGGCGTAGTGAGGCATGACGATCTCTTTGACGTAGCACCAACCCCCACCCATGACGAGCAGCGGGAACGGTCCATTCCCATCAGGCAGCACCAGGTCCCCCCGGACCTTTTCCCCTCGACTCAGGAACTCCACTTCTTGCTGCCGAAAAATCACCATCATTGTCTCCTCTGCAAAGCCGTTTGAAGCCATCGCATTCGCACTGGCTGAGGCTAATTATCTGTACGTTTGACCAATTTGGTATACCTAGGGATTACCCGCGGCGGCAAGGCAATGCAAAGCCAGGTCGTCGCGGTCGAGATTGTCGCGTACAGTCTTCTACTCCGGATACGCGGCCTTCGCTCGCGTCCGTAGCCCCGTGACTGCATCGCCCCTTGAACGCAAATCCAGTCTTGGTAGAAACCCCACCTTTAATTGGTCAATCGTACTGTTTACTATCCGGCCGAGCCATTCGGAGAGAGGCCACGCGTCCGAGGCACTCGTCCCTCGGAATCACTCAGAAATTCCCCGCATGGCCAAGACGTTCATCAGAGATAAGCAAAAGGAGGAGATGTGAGATTGACACCGAACACCGTTGTCCGAACCATCGGATCACTGGCCACAATGGCTGCCGCGACGACCTGTTGGTCTCAAGGATCCGTCACGCTATATGGTGTGGCAGACGCCGGTATCGAATACGTGAATCACCTTCCCGGCAATGGCTCGAGTTCTGTGCGCCTGTCTACTGGCAACATTGCGGCAAACCGATTCGGGATGCGCGGCGTGGAAGACCTAGGCAACGGCCTGACCGCGCTTTTCGTGCTGGAAGGCGGCTTCGATCTTGACACCGGAAAGTCAACGCAAGGCGGACGCTTGTTCGGCCGCAATGCGTATGTCGGTCTCAAGCACGCTCAGTGGGGCACGCTGACCTTGGGACGACAAATCAATGGGCTGTATGAGACGTTTCCATACTTCGAGCCGATGGGCCTCGCAACGAAATACTCGGTCTATTCGCAGGACATTGCCTTCGTCGGACGCGCAGACAATTCGATCAAGTACACTGGCCGGCTCGGCCCGGTCACGGCATCGGCCTTCTATAGTTTTGGCGCCGACAGCAGTGTTGCAAACGGCAGTGAGGTTCCTGGTGAGCCAAGACTTGGGCGCGATTTCGGTGGCTACCTGGCCTACTCGTCCGACCGGGTAAGCGTGACCGCCGCTTACGACGAGATCAACTCCGGGACTACGGCGCTGAATCCTGATGCCAAGACGCGGCGAGTGCTGGCTGCCGGAACGCTTTCGTTTGGTAAGGCCAATCTGTTCGCGGGATATCGTTGGGCCAGAGCCTATGACGGTGCGACTCTCCAGGGAGCAATTCCCGGAGCAGGCAATCAGGGGTCGAATCTCTACTGGATCGGTATGAACTACGATGTCACGCCGTCCATCAATGTTGCAGGAGCGGCCTATTTCCAGGACTTCCGGAATACTGGCAACGACCCTTGGCTCCTTTCGCTCAGAGCCGAATACAGCCTCTCGAAGCGTACGCGGGCATACGCCGCTGTCGGCTATGCGATCAACAAGGGGAGCGCGAATCTCGGATTCTTTGACGGCGGCAAGTCGTTTGGCAATACCAATCCCGGCCAAAACCAGTTTGGCACCGTCATTGGGATGAGGCACTCGTTCTAACGGCCTTAAGGAGGGCGAGCGTGCCGAGCCGCTCGCCCTCCTCAAGCCGAGGTTGGGCGATGGATCAAATGCGGGCCTTGATGAGGTCAGCAGCCTTCTCTGCCACCATAATTGTCGGGAGGTTGGTATTGGCGCTTGGCACTGACGGCATGATTGAAGCGTCCACGACACGCAAGCGCTCAAGGCCATGGACTCGGCAATGCGTATCGACCACTGCGTCCGGGTCATTGGACTGGCCTATGCGGCAAGTTGCCGCTACATGGCCCATTGGTGCCACTGCGCCGAGAATCTCATCATCCGAAAGGCGCCGTTGCCCTGCCCGATTCGCTATCCACTTACCCGGCTTCAACGCACGGCCAAGCAACTCACGCGAGAAGTAGCTCGGCGAATTCAAGGCAACCTTCGCTCCCAAGGCAAGCAGGTGCCCGCGCACACCGCCTCGATTGAACTGATTCGCCGCCATCACCGGCGGCAGAATAAACGCATCGTGATAGCAGTCTGCGAACTCAGGCGCGCCCAGCAGCGTTTCGACCAGCCGAGCCGCCTTAAGCATCCGCGGCGCATCGCGCGGATCGTCGAAGAACCGAAAGTCGATCGAAGGGGTGACATCCGGGTCCGGCGAGATCAGGCTGACGCTACCGCGGGAGAATGGCGCATACAGGGCGGCACTGAGCATTGCGAGGTCGGTCCCGAAACCGCGCGGTCCGACCCGTCCCAGCAGGGAAAGGAACAGGTCGCCATCAGGACTCCCTTCCTGGCCCGACGAGTGCCGCAGCCCGGCGCATGCAAAGGTGCGCAGCGAGGCGGACTGACGCGCATGGCGCGGTAATGTCATCGCGAACTGCAGATAAGGATGGTTCTGCAGATGGCGCCCTACACCCCTAAGGTGATGTCGGGGAGTCATGCCCAGAGCCCTCAGGGCTTCGGCATCGCCAATACCGGAGCGTAGCAGGATCGCAGGTGAATGAACGCCACCCGCGCACAGTATGGTTTCCTCAGCAGTCACATGGGCCCTCTCCCTTCCGCTCGCGTAGACGGCGCCGGTGACCCTGCCACGGTCAATCTCGAGGTGGTGGGCGGTTGCGTCGGCCAGGATGGTCAGGTTCGGCCTGGCACGAACATCCCGGGTCAGATAGCACGACACACCCGAGGATCTCTTGCCACCATTGGCGGCGTAGGGCATGGCGAAGAATCCACACCCCGGCTGCTCGTTGATGTCGTCGATCGTCGAGAATCCGCGCGCGTTGAGTACCTTCTCAGCGGCGACAGCAAATCCCGGCCACTCCGAGCGCGGCGGACGGCGGATCACGAACGGGCCCGACTGACCGAAGTCAGGTGCCCTGCCGACATCCCCCTCGGCGCGCCGGAAGTAAGGTAGAACATCGTCCCAGCCCCAACCCGTCGCACCGGCTTCGACCCAACTTTCGTAGTTGGCGGGCAGTCCGCGCAGCGTCCACATGCCGTTGATACTGGATCCGCCGCCAAGAACTCTGGCCTGCGGATAAGGGTATTCTTCGCCGCCGGATCGCCGACGCGCGCGCAAGTCCTTCCAGAAATATGCCGGATTCAGCGACGCGCTAGGAAAGGCGTCATCAATGTCCGAAGGCACGGCTTCGGGCCGGATATCGGGACCCGCTTCGAGCAGGCACACCGTAGCGGAGGGATCTTCCGACAATCTCGCCGCGAGAACCGCGCCTGCCGTCCCGCCGCCAATGATCAGGTAGGTTACTTTCACTGAGTTCCAGCCAGGATCAGGCTGCGCGACGCGTCGGGCCGCGCAAAGCCATCGTTACGGTGCTTATCGATTGTCGACGCGCTTGTTGAATGCATGGATGCTGACCTGTTGCCAGAGCCCTGCGTGCGCAAACGGGTCATTGGCATTGAAAGCAACCGCATCCTCCTTCTTCTCAGCCTCCACGAGGAAGAGAGAGCCGATCATGGTCTCACCGTCGTCAGCAACAAGCGGACCCGAAATCAGCGTCTTGATGGATGCCTGCGCAAGGTAGGCCTTGTGCGCATCGTAGTTCGCCAGGCGCACGGATAGCGCACCTGGCTTGTCTAGGGCATGAATGACGTAGAACATAGTTTCTTCTCCTTGGTTGGCGATGTAGTCAACCTGATATCGGGCGATTCGCAAGTCATCGGAAGCGCGTAGCGCATCGAGTGCCGCCGGCAGGCCGTCGACGAGCTGGCGGCCTTTGCGCTTGCGCGCGACACCGGCCACAGACTATCGAGTTCCTGGTGGAACTTCTTGCGCAGGGGCGCGTGGGACACGACTGAATGTCGCGTTCACTCCAACTGGATACCCAGGGGCGGCAGTTGAGTCTTGAACCTCAAAACCTCGGACTCCAGCTGCTTCGCGAACTGATCCGGCTTTATCAGCACGACGTTCGCTGCGTTGATTTTGAGACTTGCCTGAAACTCGGGCGTCTTTACAGCCTGCTGCAGAGCAGCATAGAGCTTCTTCACACTTTCCGGCGTCATACCTGCGGGGCCCAGCAATCCCGACCACGCGGGCACATCGGCACCTTTGACCCCCAGTTCTTCAAAGGTCGGCACGTCCGGTAAGGTCGTGGAGCGCTTCGAGGCCGAGATTGCGAGGGCGCGGACTTTTCCGTCCTTAAGAAGAGGTATTGCGGTCGACTCCCCAATGAAGATCGAGTCCACCTGCCCCCCAAGGAAATCACTAACGGGTGATCGGTAAGGGACATGCAGCATCTGGACTCCTGCACCTTTCGCGAACAGCGCACCTACCACGTGCGTGGTGTTCCCAATACCAAAGGAGCCATACGAAACTAAGCCTGGCTTTGCCTTCGCGGCTGCAATGAGATCGCGTGCAGTGCGAAATGGCGAGTCAGCACGGACCAGCAGGACGAAGCCGCTGCTCTGCGTGATCATGCTAATGGGCGTGAAGCTCTTGATACTGTCGTACTGGAGCTTGGGGTGCAGCGCAGCGTTGGTCGCGTGCCCCGCGGTCGTGTACAGCAGGGTCAGCCCATCGGGCTTGGCACGAGCGACCTCCGCGGTACCGACTATCCCGCCGCCGCCCGGCCGGTTATCAACGATGAAGCTCTGCCCGGTCGCCTTGCGCAGTGCCTCGGCAAGCACCCGTGCGGACGTATCGAAACTGTTTCCAACGCCAATAGGCACGACGATTCGAACGACTTGCCCCTGCGCCAGAGCCGCATTGGCTGCAAACAGGCAGAAGCACGTCGCCAGAAGTATGAGCTTGCGTAACATCGATGTCTCCTTTTAGTCAGGTCGAATTTTATACTGTACAACTGACCAACTTCAAGGAGGGTTTTTACTGTGTATGTTTCAGTTGTCGGATCGAAAGCAACAGTACTTGCTCCGTTGCGAGTTCCTGCGCCATACGATTGAATCTCATGATTTTCGGCGAAAATCAGCCCACCATGTTCACCTGGATTGTCAAAAGGCTCTTGGCGAACCGATCGTATCCCTGCAGTGGGATCATTCGCCTGGAGATGCCGTAAAATTTGGTCAAATGTACTGCAATGGTGCCGAACCTCCCTTACGCAGGCACGGCGCAAGGGAGGCTCGGCTTTCTTGCGCCGAATCACGCCTGGAGGATTGCTGCAACCCGATCCGTCATATGGCCTAGCGGCGTATTCAGGTCGTCCAGATGGCAATGTTGCTCACCACCGTCCGCGGCCGTGTAGATGTGAAGTTCCCTGGACGTTGCATTCACCGCATCGCCGACTACGCGATGAGCTTGCGAGACCGGCACCTGCATGTCAGCCTTTCCGTGGAAGACAACCAAATCGCATCGAAGCTCGCCAATGACGTCCCGAAGCGTAAATTTCGGACGCTTGGCCTCCCATTCCTCCGCACTTGAGACCCCCATGAACCATAGAATGGTGCGAGGATCCAGGCCGTTCATTCCAGAAGGCGCATCCCCTTCAGCATCCGCAGGCTTTTGAGGTTCAGGGATTCCGTAAAGCGCGCCCCATGCAAGACACATGCGGAAGCGAGAGTCGGTGGACGCAGCGCGAACTGTACGATAACCCCCGAAGCTGCAGCCCACTGCGGCGACGCGATGCGGGTCAACATCGTCTCGCGACAAGACGTAGTCGAGTGCGGGCTTTGCATAACGTTCAGTTTCGGGCTCGATGTGAAGGCCTTTGTGAAAACGCGCCGTACCCGAGCCTGGACAGTCAAAGACAAGAACGGAGATGCCTCGGCGATTCAGTTCGCGAATGAGCCCGATCTGCCAGAACCACTCCATGGAAGAGTGCAACCCATTAAAGCAGACTGCAGTTGGCCGCCGGCCCTCTCCGGCGGCCGGCCAGAACATCCCGTCGAGTTCTGTATCTGCGTAGGGAATTTTGACCTCTTCATATTTCTCCCCCAGCAGATCGATGGCTGTCATGCACAGGTTTCGACCGCGATCAAACGCCTCCCGCTTGCCGGGCCCAAGAAGCATCGACCATTCGGCGTACCCAACAAGAATCGATGCACGTTTGAATATCTCACCCGCAGTTAGCGTCTGCCCCGCCGCACGAAACGATTCGGCGACCGCTGCCAGACGTTCACCTTCATCAATCCAGCCTTCGCACCAGATCGGCGTCGCAGCAAACATGGCTTCTGCAAGTTTCAAGGGGACCGTCGCCGGATTGCCATCGAACTTAAGGGGTGCCAAGGCCTTCGCTCGCTCAAAGGTTTCCCGATTCTCCTCGACATATGTGAGGTAGGGCCTCATTGCACGCTCAATGTCGCCCATGGTAGCGCCTGCGCTGGCTGCCATATGAGCAGCAAAGTTCATCCAATAGGTTGCAGTGGAAAAGGGGATCAGCTCCAGCAAGTTTTGTCTCCGTTGGGGTTTATGAAGGCGCCAAGCGCCTGCCGCTGCCGCCGGACCCGTGAGGCCCTTGCTGCAAGGCAAGCGCCTCACGAAGGTTTTCAAGGGGAAATGTCACTGGCTGCGACAGTGTTCGTGCGCCCGCAACACCCTCTATAGCAACTATAGTTGCTATAGAGGGTGTTATCAACAGGGAAAACCCATGTAAGGGCAGGGAACGTGCGAGCGCCACCAAGTCAAGGGGCGGCCATGCGTACACTTCTGGCGCAGCCGGAGAGACCGAAGTTACGGAGAGTGTGCAGAATGGCGCGACGAGGCCGCCTGAGCTTGCGGCTTTAGCTACGCGAACCGGTGCTGAGAAAACGCATCAAAAGCCGGCTTCAAATAGGCTCAAAGTTCTAACGGAGCGAACGAGAGGCACCTACGGCAAGCTCTACAAGCGTGTCGATGTAACCATCATTGATTGCCTCATGAGCAACAAGGCTACGAAAAAAAAGTGGAGAGCAAGCCAACTCAAGAAACACTCGAGGATTCGTTTCGGGTCTCAGCTCCCCGCGGGCCACCGCGCGCTCAACCAGCTTGCCGCTTACCTGGAACCGCTCGGCCCAGAATCGGCTACGCGTTGACTGGATCGTGAGGTCATCATCGCCTGATCCGATAAAGGCCAGAAGCAGACCACGGGCAAAAGGAGTGGCGAGTTGGGTGGCAATGCCATGCAGCAGAAACTGGAGATCCCCCCTGACACTGCCTGTATCAGGCAATGGAACGTTTACCTTCGTCTGCTCAAGCAAAACGTCCAAAACCAGCTCAGCCTTGTTCGGCCATCGTCGGTAGATTGAGGTCTTGTTAACTTGCGCTCTGTCGGCGATGCTGGGAATCTCCATCCTGTCGTAGCCCATTTCATCCAGCAGTTCCAACGTTGCTTGATGGATCGCCGCCACGACCAGTGCTGCGCGACCACCTGGCCGGCTACCCTTCTTTAGCTCCGTGCCTGCTTCGTCGTTGTTTCGAGGCATCTACCTGTCCCTTCTCAGTCGCGAGTGAAGATTATATGAGCCGAACGATGATCAACGGTCGCGAAATTCCACGACAAGCGGTCCTTGAGTGGGAGCAGCGCCGTGCACAGACCGTTCTGAGAAAGCCGGGCGTCAAACCTGCCAACCAGGATTTGGCGACCCTTCGTCGCCAATTGATAGATCACAAGCTGGAACTCGGCGCGCAGGGCCCGCTGAAGGCGCTACGTCTTGAGCGAGCGATCTCCTCGTCGCCCGCCGATCTGATGGCTGCCATGTCTCGCGGCGCCCGCCGCTTCTCCCTAACAGAGCTGATTGTATCCGGAGGTACAGCAGAACATTTCGTAGACTGGTTCGACGGAACAACGACGTACTGACAATGCTCTCAGCCGCGCCTGACCACTACATAATTCGCACGAACGCCGATGGCATTCAAGAAGTGGTCGAATCTACTGGAGGCGCGACATTTTCCACGTGCTTCTTTATCAACTACTCCGACCTATCGAGCCTGCCGTCTCCTCGAGATCGAGCGTACCTGCTCCAGGTTGCAGGAGTGGCCCGAAGCGCCAAAGGCATCGCGTTAGGAGGCGTACGCCACCGCAAGGCGTTTCGGGCCATCAATGGCACCTGGCAAGTGAATTTGGCAATTGGATCGATGCAGCCCTCATATAAGGCAAAGTATTGGCCCCCTGCTCCATAGCGGCGCTTAAGGTGCCGTGGGCACCATCACTTCGTCGAAATTTCGAACGGCTGAAATCGGTAAGAAAGCAGCCGCGCACTGACGGACCGGCAAACGACCGCGATGGGTCGGGAACCGCCAGCCAGAGCCGCTGAATTTCCTTCGGGTGGCCCCCTTTCGGCAAGAGATTGATTCAGTGCTTGCGGGTTTCCCCTTAATTCTGGGCGCGGATCGCGGTGAGACAATCCAGCCGTATCGCGCGAATTATGCATCGTAGCGATCCAATGCTCGCAGACCAACCGAAGGGAGATGAATATGCATCGCTTTGTCGCTCTTTCCGCTGTCCCAATCGCTTTTGCCTGTGGCTACCTTACAGCCCATACGGGACTGCCGCCGGCCCACGCGCAAATCCCGCCCCCCACATTGGCGCCGCAGATCATCAACTTGGTCGCCATGAGCAATGAAGACATCGGACCGCAGGTTCCCAATATGGGCACGCTACGTACGAAAGGGCTGGTGGCGACGCCACAAGGGACCGTTGCAGTGCAATCGGGCAACGTTCCGAAGCACTACCACACCAGCGCCGACGAGATCCAGTATGTCATTTCAGGAAAGGGCACATTCTGGCTGGGCAGTGAACAGCGCGAGGTCGGCCCGGGTGACCTGATTATCATTCCAAAGGGTGTCGCGCACGCGGGTTCGATCGCAACCAGCGGCGATTTCAAGGCGCTGGCAATCAAGTTGCCGCCGCAGGCTGCCGGGGATACCCATATGCTTCCCTGAAACATCAACGGACTGAAGGCAGAAACTCTGGCTCCCCCAAGAGGCCAGCCTGTTATCGCCCCCCCTGTTCCCTCCAACCGTGTCCTGGCGGCCAGTTGCTTTTCCAAAGCAGCTTGAGCGGCCAGACGAAGACGTGGATGACCTTGATCGTGGAATTCGTAGCGGGAGCTCATAGCCAGCCTCCTGGCACGGTGAGGGTCTCGGCCGCGGCCGCGCTGTCATAGCGGGCCTTCATGTCGGCGGCGATCACCTCGAGCGATGCTGGCAAGGCCAGATCGGTGGCGTCCGCCTTGGGGTCGAACAGCGGCAGGCGCAGCTTGTAGAGCCTGCCACCTTCGATCAGCGCAAAGGCCTGGCCCTTGGGGAGCTTGACCAGATCGGCCGGGGTCAGCATTGGCACGAGCTGGGTGGAAATGCGGTCTCGCTGCGGGAGCCGAATTCTTCAAAATCTCGGGGGTCGTTGGTGTCCGAGGCGGCGCTGGCCAGCATAGTCGAAGCGACGGACACTTCAGGCAGTTGGTTGGTCAGAATCTCGGCCGTTTCGTTGTTCTTGACCCGGAGCATGATGAGTGTGTTCAGGTTGCCGCCGATTTGCCCAGCCTTGGCGCGGTTGCCGATCTTGGCTTCGACGTCCGACCAGGTCTGGGTGTAGACCGTGACCTGGAAGCCGGCGCCGCCGGCCTTGTTGAGCAGCGGGATGAACTCGTCGCCGATCAGTTCGTTGAACTCGTCTGCGTGAACCACGATGCGGCGTTTGCCTTCTGCGGTACTTTGGCCAAAGCCGGCGCCACTCTTGTAGAGTTGGCCGGCGATGGAGGTGAGATCGGCAAACATGGCGTTGCCAATAGCCGAGCCGACTTCAAAGTCTGAGAGGGAGTCCAGGCCGACGTAGACGATGCCACCGCGGTTGATGACCGACATCCAGTCGAAAATCGGGCGCGCATCACCGGTTGCTTCGTAGTCGGGGGAGATGAGCTCGGCAATCTTTCCGGTAGTGAGCTTCTCCAGGAACGGATACAGGGAGGCCACCAGCTTTTCAAAGTAGCCGCGCTCTTTGGCCACCAGCCCGGCCAAGGCGTTGGCCACCGGGTCGAACCATGCCTGCGCATTGATGAAATCGATGAGCAGCAGCAGGTCCAGCGCATGCTGGGTCTTTTGCGCTTCCTTGGTCTTGGTCTTGCGGCGGTCCTCATCGCTCGCATACTCTTCGAATGCACTTCTCCAGTTGGGCTGTGTCGTGTCCAGCCAGTGATCGATATACGCCTGTGCCAGCGCATCGATATTGGTGGCGTGCTGATAGATCAGCGCATAGCTGGGCCTGTGGCCCAGGCCATTGAGTGCGCGTGCGATGACATTGACGAAGAGCCAGACAAATTGGCGAAAGGCGGCGGATTGTCCTTCGCTGGGCAGTGGCCCTGCTGTTCGGGTGGCCACCTCGGTGATGCGGCTGAAGCTGCCGACTGGGTTGTAGCGCGCCGAAATGTCAGGGTAGCCCAGGTGGAAGAAATGGAAATCTCTCTCTCGCCCGGCGCGGCGCGCTTCGGCGTACATGCGCCGTAACAGGTCGGCATCGCCCTTGGGGTCAAAGACGATGACGACGTCGCCGCGGCGGATATCCTGGCAGATCAGAACTTCGGCCAGCCGGGTCTTGCCGACGCGGGTGGTGCCGAGCACAAGCGTATGGCCATTGCGCTCGGCCAGATCCATCACGACGATGTCTTCGTCAGGTTCGACACCGTGGAGGGTGGGATCGCCTCCCACGCCGCCCCATTCGCCGCGTCCACGTGCCACGTATTTCTGGTTGGCGGGATCCCGGGCCTGCAGCAGGCGCTGCGAGTGGCGCTGGTCCCACGCAAAGCCCCGGCCGAGGAAGAGGAAGGTATCGGAGACCGGTACGTCCGCTGCGGCGATGACGTACTTCGGCAGCCGCTTCAAGTTGCGGTGAAAACGCACGATCCGGTAGCCCTGATGCAGGCGCCAGGCGGCAAGCGTGTAGAAGCCCAACATGCCTGTCCAGGCAACCGGAGGTGGCGTCATGAACCACTGCGGGGCGGTGAGTAGCGCCGTGCCAGCCATGGTGGCCGTGGCGGCCGAGAGTAGCTCAACAGGGGGTCGGAATAGATTCTCGATGGGATACGCCATATCCAGTCTCCAACGTCAGACAGGGGTAGCTCAGGAGGAGGGGCCCAGGTTGAGGGTGATGTCCTCGCGGTAAGTGAGGTGGCAGTTCACTGGTGGGACGGGATTAACGAAGCGCTCGGGCTGCAGGATGACGACGCCGGAGAGCGGCTTGGCGGTGGTAGCACCACCCGGGCCGCCACCGGACGTGGTGTAGCGCAGGATATTGATTCGGGTAGCCTTGCGGCCCTTCGGGGCCGGCTTGGTGGCGATGTAGTGCCAATGCGCCTTGAAGACCGCCTTCTGCACCGCCGTGTACTCCAGGGCTTCCCCGCTCTCGGCGCGTGGATCGGTGTCATGCGTGAACTGGCGGAAGATCCGGGGAGTCACCAGCAGTAGGCCCTCCTTGACCGAATGGACCTGTGCCTGGGAGGTATTGACCAGCAGGCTGCCTTGCGCAATGCCCTCCTGCAGCCACCGCATGAATTGCAGCGCCAATGGTGGCGGGAGCGCTTCGTCACGTGGCGTCAGGGGCGGTAGCGCGGGAGTGGCGGGAACCACGGGTGGCAGAATCTCCGCTGGAGGCATTCTTGGCGTGGGGGCGGCACGGCTTCCGCCGGTGTCTGCCGCTCTCTGTTGCCGGACCTCGGCCTGCAGGGCGGAAGCCGATTCGATCTCATCGAGGAAGTCCTCTGCGCTACTGCCGCATCAAGCAGGGTTACCGGCCATATCCGATCGATCCCCTCGACGCCGAGGTGCTCAAGGCGCTGTCGCCTTACCGGCGCGAACACATCAACCGGCTCCCGCACCGGCATTCCGAGTTGGCCTGTGCTCCTGGGCGCGGCTGTCGAGAATCGCAAAACTCTGAACTTTGGTCATTCCACTCTGAACCGCCGGCCAGAAGGGCTCGGCGAGCGAGGGTACACTCGCCAATGGCGCATTCTGACCTGGCTCGCGGCCGAGTCGGGTGACGACGGAACGAAGCCCATCCGTTAGCGCATCTACAAAGCCATTTTGTCTATTTCGCGACGAATCTTGTGGTTTCCGCGCGAGATCAATTTCCGGCTGCTGTCTACGATCTTCCATTCAAACGTCAAGGAGGATCCAGACATGCCATTATTCGCCCCCTCGCCACGCCCCGCCTGTCGCACGGGAGACGCCGCATGAACAAGAAGCGGCTCGGACTGCTCACCGGCACGCACGCAGTTAACGATCTCTATCAGGGGCTGGTGCCGGCCCTGCTGCCCTTCATGGTGCTGGAGCGCGGCTACAGCTACGCGGCCGTGAGCGGCCTGATGCTGGCAGCCACCGGCCTTTCCAGCGTGGTGCAGCCCCTGTTCGGCGCCTATGCCGACCGCGCGCACCGCGGCTGGCTGGTGCCCACCGGCTTCCTGGTGGCCGCGCTCGGCGTAGTGCTGGCAGGCATGGCGTCCACCTATCTCGCCACCTGGGTGGCCATCGCGCTGAGCGGCCTCGGCATCGCCGCCTACCATCCGCCGGCCACGGTGGCCGCCCGCGCTGCCGGCGGCACCTCGCAAAAGGCAATGAGCGTGTTCTCCGTGGGAGGCACCGTCGGTGCGTCGTTCGCGCCTTTGCTGGCCGCGCTCGCGGTTGGGGGTGGCGCGCTGGCGCGCAGCTACCTGCTGGGCATCCCGGCCGTGCTGATGGCCGTGCTGTGGTTGGTCGCGTCGGCGCGTCCGGCGGCCGTGCCCGGCGCAGCCGCGGCCAGACGTTCACAGGCGGCGCCGGTGCCCAATCAATGGCGCGCCTTCGGCCTGCTGGTAGCCACCATCATCTGCTGGTCGATTCCCTATGTCACGGTGCTGTCGATGCTATCGCTCCATATGACACGCGATCTCGGCGGCAGCGCCTTTCTCGGCGGCGCGGTGCTGACCGCGTTCACGGCGTCCGGCGCGGTGGGCACGCTGCTGGGCGGCTGGCTTGGCGACCGCCGCGGCCGCATGACCGCGATCCGTGCCGGCTATGTACTGATGCTGCCCATGCTGGCCGGGCTGGTGCTCGTGCACAGCGCGCCCCTGGCGCTGGTGTTCACGGTATTGCTGGGCGTTGCCATGTTCCTGCCGTTCACGGCACAGGTCACGCTGGCACAGGACTACCTGCCGCGCAACCCTGCCATGGCCAGCGGCATCACGCTGGGCCTGGCGCTGTCTGTGGGCGGCATGGCATCGCCGCTGTTCGGCCTGCTGTCCGACGCGCGCGGCCTTGCCTTCACGCTGGCCACCGTGCTCGGCGTGCTGTGCGTGGCCAGCGCGCTTGCCCTGCGCCTGCGCGACCGCGCCCCGCGCATCGACGAGCAGGGCCTTGCCGTCGCCTAGCCTGCGGTAGGGTGGCGTCCCCTGCTGCCAGCCAATGGGCGGCGGGCGGGCTACACTGGCGCGCACGATGACGCTTTCACCGAACCACAGATCCGCCTCATGAAGACCCTGTCCGACGCCGCCCTCCAGCAATCGCTGCAGACGCCCCGGCCGATCGTGGTGGTGGCCAACGACCAACCGGACGGCTCCGAGCTGGCCGAGCACTGGCACCAGCACGGACAATTGATCCATGCCATCTCCGGTGTGATGATTGTGCGCACCGCGCGCGGCGAATGGGTGGTCCCGATCGGGCGCGCGGTGTGGGTGCCGCCGCAGCTCAGGCACCGCATCGGCGCCGTCGGCGATGTGCGCATGCGCACGGTCTTCGTGGCCGGCGGCGCCTGCGCGGCCATGCCGCAGGACTGCCGCGCCATCGAAGTCAGCCTGCTGCTGCGCGAGCTCATCCTGCATGCGGTACGAATCCCGGCCAGCTATGCGCCGGAAGGGCGCGACCAGCGAATCATGGCATTGATCCTGGACGAAATCCGGGCGGCACCCGTGCTCTCCCTGCACCTGCCGATGCCGCAGCATGCCCGCGCCGCGCAGCTGTGCGCACGCCTGATCCAGAGCCCCGCCCAGGCGGCCACCCTGACTGGCTGGGCGGCGGAGCTGCATATGAACGAGCGCACCTTCGCGCGCTTGTTCAAGCGCGAGACCGGATTGACCTTCGGCGCTTGGTGCCGCCACACGCGACTGCTGCTCAGCCTGCCCAGGCTGGCGCAGGGCGACGCCATCCTGGAGGTGGCGCTGGATCACGGCTACGACAGCCCCAGCGCGTTCGCGGCGGTTTTTCGCAAGACCTTCGGCGTCAGCCCGAGCGCGTACTTCCGCAAGGCCGAAGCACCGGACTGACATGGCGCCCTGGTGTGCCGGGCGGAAGTGACGACCCGGGGCGGCGGCCCTTCGCTGTGCCACAATCCGGCAGCCAGCGGCACACATGACAGTGGCCCTCCCCACAAGGGCATTGCTTTGTTCTAGTGAGGTGGCGAATCACCGGCTGGCGCTGTGCCACCCTCGATATAGAAGGTGCCCCGGACAGGCAGGAGGATCGCGCGGCCGCTGGCGCAGGTCGCAGGTATCATCTGCGTCCATGCCCACTGCCATTCCTTCCCGCCAGTCCGCCGCCTCCCGTCTGCTTTCGGGCGCCAGCCCTGCCGCGGCGCTGCGCGAACGGGCCGAGGCAATCCTCTGGATCCGCACCCAAATGGCAAGGCACGGGGTGACCCCCGAGCAGCTGCTGGCGGCCGGCTGTTTTGCCGCAACCGAACGATCGGCGCCAACGGTGGTGCGCTACCGTAGCGCCGATGGGCAGAGCTGGGACGGGGAGGGCGCCATGCCGGACTGGCTGCGGCGGGCGGTCAACGCCGGGCAGACGGTGGAGCATTTCCGGGTTGGTGTCTGACCTGCACTAGTGAGCGCCGGCGGGGCACACTTGTCGAACCGCTGCTCGCCCTTACCGCAAGTTGTATCGGTTGTGCTCACGCGCGACACTTGTATATCCATACAGGCATCATCATGACCGGAGCGGAACGCCACGTTCACAACTGGGTCACTGTAGGGAATCGGAATTAGCTTGATTGCCGTGCGGCCCGATGGGGGTACGGCTGCTCCAGGGTTCGGGTTCAGCGCCGGGACAAGGCACGACCGCTGTCGGCCGGCCTGAGACGGTCGCAGTTTCACTCAGACGCCCTTCGGCGCCCAATAGGTGCCATCTGGCAATGCACTGCGAACGCCTGCCTTCAACGATAATGGCCATTCGAGCGTCGCAAACCTCATGGATTGTGTCTGGCGGGACCGAAGAGTCTGCGCCACGGGCCGAGGCGCCGGCTAAAGCTTGAGCGCGATCCGACAGAACAATAGATTGACAATGATCACAGGACACGTCTTTATTGCTACCAGCCTTGATGGCTTTATCGCCCGACCCGATGGGGACATCGACTGGCTTCTGAACCGGGATGAGCCGACAGAAGACCATGGCTATCCGACCTTCATCGCCGACAAGGACGCGATCATTATGGGCCGAGGCTGCTACGAAAAAGTCCTCACGCTGGGAGAATGGGCTTACGACAAGCCCGTTCTGGTGCTGTCCCGGCAATTGGCTGGCAAGCCCGTGCCGGAGAGGCTGCAGGGAAAGGTGCGGTTCTCGGATAGCACGCCCACGGATGCGATGAAGCAACTGGAAGCTGCAGGCGCGCGTCGCGTGTACGTCGATGGCGGTCAGTTGGTTCAGTCGTTTCTGCGCGACGGATTGATCGCTGATTTGGTGGTCACCACCGTGCCAGTGTTGATCGGGGCAGGCAGACCATTGTTCGGCGCCCTGCCGCGCGACGTCAGTCTGGCGCTCGAATCAAGCCGGCACTTTCCGTCCGGCCTAGTGCAGTCGACCTATCGCGTGCTGTACTAATTTGTGAAGATGCGATGATGAGGCTTGTACATCTGGCGCCGCAATCGGCACTATCTCAGTAGACGAGGCCTTGTGCGTGGCTTCAACCCATTCTAAAGCAGGTCTCTGTTAAGTCATCGATTTTTCGGAAAACGCAGTCTGACGTTTTCCAGTTCCTCACACCTCTTATAGAGCGGGCACCGTCAAGGTTTTACTCGGGGGCGTCTCCGAAGACCCGGATGGCCAGGTCGTGCTCGAATTTGGTTGGCCAAGAATCACGAGACTCTGCCGCATAATGCATCAATACGCCTGTCTCAGGCCTCAGCACGCTGACCAGGCGATCCTGTTCCCCGGTCATGTCGCAGACGCTAAAGTCGGCGGCGATGAACCCGTGTCGACGACAGGCATTGGTAAAAGCTTCGCGCTCCGCGGTAGGAAACGTCTCAAGGGTTGCCATGACAAATCCTCCAATCGACTAGCCAGCCAGCGTGCGGATGGCCGCACCAATTTGTTGCACCTTTCTAGTATCGGCGTACTCCGCCCACGGATCGACGTAGCCGGCAGTTTCCACGCGCTGCAGGGCGGTCTGGACCGTCCAATGGTCGCCCGCTGTCAGTTCTTCCAGTTCCTGCCAGGATACCGGCATCGAAACCCCGAGACCTGGCCGTGCGCGCGCAGAGAATGCGGATACCGTCGTCGCACCTTGGCCGTTGCGCAGGTAGTCGATGTAGATCTTACCCACGCGATTGCGCGACCCGCTCTTAGAAACGAAGCGCTGCGGAATGGTCTGGGCGATATGACGAACGACATCTTGTGCGAACTTCTTCACCGTGGTCCACGGCAGTTTGGGCGCAATGGGCACCACGACATGCAGGCCTTTGCCGCCACTGGTCTTGAGAAAGCTCACCAGGCCAAGCTCATCCAGCAACGTCTTCGTCAGCATGGCGGCGTCACGCATGTGCCGCCACGGCACGCCATCACCGGGGTCCAGATCGAAAATGACGCGATCCGGCTTGTCGATGGCACGCTTGGTCGCATTCCAGGTGTGGAACTCGATCACGTTCAGTTGCGCTGCGGCGACAATGGCAGTCTGGCTGGCGATCTCCAGGAGTGACGGGTGCCCGGCCCATAGGCTGGCATCGAGGACGTTGATCCCCGGAATCTTGATAGTCTCGGCGTGCTTCTGAAAGAATAGCTCGCCGTCGATGCCCGTTGGCCCGCGCACCAAGGACACAGGGCGCCCGCGGAGATGAGGCAGCAGGTGCGGCGCGATGGCTTCGTAGAATCCGACCAGGTCGCCTTTCGTCAGCCCGGTCGCTGGATCAATCACGCGCTCCGCGTTGGATACCTTGACCGAGCGCGCTGGCCGAGGCCGGGGCTGTTCCACATCGACCGGCCGCTCCCTTGTCACGTTGGCCGCGGCCTTGTCAGCACGCAAGGCATGGAAGACGGGATGCCGGATTCGGCCTTCTTTGGTCCACTCGGTGAACGAGATCTCGGCCACCAGCTTCGGCTTGACCCATCGGGCGACTACGCGCGGTGGTCGCTTTCCAAACGGGCAGACTGGCACTTCCAGTCCGGTCAACATCGCGAGCAACTTGGTCAGCATGCGCGAATCCAGACCGCTGCCAACGCTGCCGGCGTAGTGCAGTTTCCCGGTTTCATCGTGTAGGCCAAGCAGGAGCGCGCCGAGGCCTTGTCGGCTACCCTTCGGGGCCGTGAATCCGCAGATAACGAATTCTTGCCGCTGTTTGCATCTGAGCTTGATCCAGCTGGGCGCTCGGGTGGAGACATAGGGCGCGTCGACACGCTTGCCAATCAGACCTTCCAAGCCCATCTGGCACGCTGCGGCAAGAAGGTCGTCAGGCGTGCCCTCAAAGGCCTCGCTGTACCTGACTCGTGTCGCAGCTGGCACGGCTATCACCTCCTTGAGCAGCGCCCTGCGCTCGGTCAACGGAACCAGTCGTAGGTCGTGGCCTTGGAAGAAGGGGAGGTCAAAGACGAAGTACTGGATGTCCTCCACCTTCGATCTATCAACGGCATTCTGCAGCGCTTGGACGTCCATGGTGCCCTTGTCGCTGAGTATCGCGATCTCCCCATCCAGCCAGGCGGAGCCAAGGCCAAGAGCGCGAATCTCCACCGCAAGCGATTTGAGGCGCGATGTCCAGTCATGGCCATTTCTTGTGAAGAGACGGACGTCATCGGCGTCGACCCTTGCCAACAACCGATAGCCGTCGAACTTGATCTCATAGGCCCATTGTTTGGCGTTGCGCGGCACCGTTGAAGCGAGCGTTGCCAGTTGCGGGGCTAACGCAAGCGGAAGGGGGGCCGGGCGTGCTGCAGCGGGCAGTACCTGTCGGCCCTGGCCCGGGCGCGAGCGACGCTGCTTTGGCACGGCAGTCTTTGCGTTACCGCCGGCAGCCGATTTGCTATTGCCCTGGGCCAGTACGCTGTCCGGCAGGGCTTCGGTGACGTCGTACTCTGCGGCAGAGCGCGCGAACGCGTCCCGCTCCTTGATCAAGAGCCACGGATCCTGACGCTCGTCGCCGCGGCCGCGCATCCTGACCAAGGTCCAATGGCCATGTAGCTTCTCACCTTGCAACTCGAACTTCAGCTTGCCGCTCTGGTAGCCAGCCACCGGATCACCGACCGGCATCCACGTCCCTCGATCCCAAACGATGACCGTGCCGGCCCCGTATTCCTTGGGCGGGATCACGCCTTCGAAGCTCGCATAATCCAGCGGGTGATCCTCGACGTGCACGGCCATTCGCTTCTCTGCGGGATCCAGGCTGGGTCCCTTGGGGACCGCCCAACTCTTGAGGGTACCCTCCAGCTCGAGACGAAAGTCGTAGTGGAGCCGGCGAGCCGCATGCTTCTGCACGACAAAGCTCAGTGCGCCGCTGGCGGCGCCCGCGGCGGACACCTGGCCGCTCGGCTCCGTCGTCGCTACGAAGTCACGCTTTTGGCGGTACCGCTCCAGGCTGCGCGCGTTGGTAGAGGCTGACTTAGCCATGGACTGAGTTCACAGACCGGGCGGCGCGGGCTTTACGCTTTCACGCCGCGGGGATCCTCCCCGTAGCTGTTGCGCATGCGGATCTGCCCATCTCGCCCATGGACCAGCAACTCCACCTTGTCCTGCTTTGGCTCCGCCGTGCCGGCCGCGATGGCGTCCTCTAGGTCGTCATGCGCAGAAGAGGGCTCGTGGGCGCCCCCGCGCAGGACATGCCATTGATCGCCGTGTGGAACGACGTGCACATTCTTGTTCGCCATGATCGTCTCCGTTTCCTCGTCTTCTGTAATCGCAGTATTTCCCCGTCCCATGGAAGCGGCAATAGGCCGCTGTCCGACACGTGGTATGGCACTGGTCGCCATGCAGGTCCGACAGAAATTACATGCACATGTTTTTCCAGGAAGTGCTCGCCTATCCGCAAAGTGACAGTGGAACACCGCCGATTCGGCGGGCACGATCTAAGCTAGATCGATGTACTCCCGACCTGCACGGAGATCGCCATGGCTGCCCGTTCCATTGCTTCCCTCTCTCTCAGCTTCGGCCTCGTGTCGATCCCCGTGAAGGTCTTCAGTGCCACGGAAAGCAACTCGGGGGTCGGCTTCAATCTGCTGCACAAGGGATGCGGTTCCAGGCTCAAGCAGCAGTATGTGTGCATCCGCGAAGATGTGGTGGTTGAGCGGTCCGAGATGGTCAAAGGCTATGAGTTCGAAGCTGACCACTACGCTGTGTTTGAGCCGGACGAACTGAAGGCGCTAGAAGACGAGGCGAAGCACACGATCGATATCGTGTCGTTCATGCCGGCCGGAGCCGTGGACCCCATCTATTTCGACAAAGCCTACTACCTGGGGCCGGACAAGCGCGGTGGTAAGCCATACAACTTGCTGGCCGAAGCCATGCGAAAGACGGGGACCTGCGCGCTCGCGCAGTGGGTCTGGAAAGGCAAGCAGTACATGGTGCAGGTGCGGGCGGTCGACGAGGGCTTGGTGCTCCAGCAACTGCTCTACGCTGACGAGGTCCGATCGATGCTGGATCTGCACGTGGAGAAAGCCGAGATTCAGCCAGCCGAGCTGGCTTTGGCTAAACAGCTGATCGAACAGAACTCGGTGGACGGGTACGACCCCACGGCCTACAAGGATGAGGAGAAAGACCGCATCTTGGCAGCGATCGACAAGAAGATCGCGGGCAAAAAGATCACCGTGAGCGAAGAGCGGCGGGAACCACGGGAGGGCGCCGAAGTGATCGACCTGATGGAGGCCCTGCGCGCAAGCATGGCCCGGGGGAAACAGGGCGGAACGAAGGCCGCGACCACAGCGGCTGCAGCGCAGGGCAAGAGCAAAAAGACTGGGAAGCGTGCCACTGCGGCACCGGCGCCAACTCCGGCCAAGCGAGCCTCATCGGCGAAAAAGTGACAGGCCGATGCCGACGTACACCCTGAAGGACGCCGAAACGATGCTGGGCATCCCGCGCTCGGTGGCCACTAGGTTGGTCTCCGAGGGAATCATCACGCCCACACGCGGGCCGCGCCGCCAATTTCTGTTCACGTTTCAGGACATGGTGCTTCTCCGGACAGCCAATTCACTGCATGGCGCCAAGATCCCAACGCGGCTGATTATCCGCGCGCTGGCGAGGGTGAAGGCCTCTCGTGGCACTGGCCAGCCGCTGACCGGTGTGCGGATTCGTGCGATGGGCAACGAGGTGGC
Organism: Cupriavidus sp. GW823-FHT07A04; assembly: GCF_058794615.1. Classification (NCBI taxonomy): domain Bacteria; kingdom Pseudomonadati; phylum Pseudomonadota; class Betaproteobacteria; order Burkholderiales; family Burkholderiaceae; genus Cupriavidus; species Cupriavidus sp. GW823-FHT07A04. The sequence continues at coordinate 69,574 of NZ_JBXAHA010000024.1, read as the reverse complement.
GACAAGGGATGAGAGCAGAGAAGGATGGCAGGCCGTGTCTGGCCAGATGCTGATGGATTTTGAGCCCGGCGACCTGGGCGCCGCGATTGTGCAATCACTACACGACGCGCGGCCACCAGCTGCCGATGCGCAGGATTGGTTTCTCATCGGTTCCGAACTGGAAACGGAGAAGCCTATCGAAGCCGAGGCCGCATACCGGCGAGCCTTGGCGGCAGAACCAACGTTTCTGGATCCGTATCTCAACCTGGGCTGCATGATGTGCGACGCGCGCCGGTTTGGCGACGCGGCCGAACTGTACCGCTCTGGCATCTCACAGCTGCCGAGCGAGCCGTTGCTCCACTTCAACTTGGCCGTAGCGTTGGAGGATCAGGAACGCCCCCGGGAGGCACTCACCAGCTATGAGCGCTGCATACAGTTAGCGCCGGACTTTGCCGACGCGCACTTCAACGCGGCTCGTATCTACGAGACGCTCGGCAATGGGATGCGGGCGATCCGACATTTCAATGAGTATCGGAAGCTGCAGCGTTAGCGCGGCCTTCATGCCACAACCCCGCGCGCCTCAATAGAGGCAAAGACCTGCGTGGACGAGGAGTCGCTCACCTATACCGTTCAGCCCCTCAGTAGCGCGCGGGGGAACGGTGTGAGCAGGCCGCTAAGCGCTGCGGCCTGCCGTAGTACCGTCGGCAGACCGATTTTGGCCCGACAGATGCGCGAGACCATGGGATCGGGCCAATGCAAGATTGATTGCTGCTGGGCGCCCCACCCTCCAGGAGCAACGATCTCTCGGGCTACTCGCAAGCCAAGCTCAACGCCATAGCCAGAAGACTCAACGAACGCCCACGCAAAGCACTAAACTTCGTGAGGTACTCGGCATAAAGCCACTGTTATTGCGGAGAACTCTGCGAGCTACGTCGCGCTTGCAAGGGCCAGTCACAGGCCGGCGAGCCTGCCGGCGGGGCGCGGGGGCAGGCTTCGATGCGTCCTGCTCAAGCCGATGACGCTGGAGGAGCTGGTGGAAGATGTTCGGGCGCTGGCCAAGATCCGCAAGCCGTTGGCGCAGGTGCCTGACGAAGTGCGCGAATTTGTTGGCCAGCGGAACGCGCCGGCGGCCCCGGAAGTCGGGTTGATGGCCTGGGGACGCTCCCTCGCGTCGGTGCCGGCGTGGCTCACGATGCTGGCTGGCAGCTCGCCGCGGTAGTGTAGTGGTGCAGCGAGGGTGCCCATGGCACTTCAGTATTGGTAGTGCAGCGAAAGATCGACGACCGTATTGGTCGCCCTTTGCGTGATCGGACTGTGCGCCGCCGAGCCCACGAGTTGGCCAACCGCAACGTCGCCGGTGACAAACCAATGCTCGCGAAAGAGCCAGATCGCGGAGATGCCTGCGCCGTATGACTTGAGGCCCGCATCGGCCTTGTACTGCGGATAGCCCGAGCGCGCCGCTTGAGCCGAGGTGACGCCGAACCAACGGCTCATGTAGCGCGCATCACCGAAGGTGACGGTAGGGCCGGCAAACCAGAAGAAGCGCTCCGAGCTACCGGGCAGCGGCAGGTAGGCGCCGATATCGCCGATCCAGCCGTCGGTGCCGCCCAGGCTGCGCCGCACATCGATGCGCACCACCAAGGGGAGTGACGCCGACACCACGTACTCGCCAAAAAGCTTGGTTTCCACCGCGAAATTGATGTTGCCGAGTCCGTTGAGACGGCCAGGATCGTCAGCCATCCGCCGGCCCAGGTTGTAGCCTATCGCCACCCCCGCGCGCCAATGGTCCGCCCGCAGCAGGTTCACGCCGATGCCCTCACCGGTGGAAACAAAGAACAGGTCGCGGTAGCGGATATCGAAGCTGGGGCCCGCGAGCACGTGATAGCGCTGGGTACCTTCGTAATACGGTCGCAGGCTGGCAGCGGCCCCAACCTGGACCTGCCAGTCGGGCACCTTGGCCTCGTATAGTTTCATCAACGGGACTCCCGCCGAATATTGCCACTCGGCTAGCGGCGACGGTGTCTGCGCGCGAGCGCTCCAAGTGGCAGCCGCCAGGCCTACCAACAGGGCGGCCGGCCACCAAGCCGCAGTACCCGTCGGCTCTGCTGTTGGAGATGGATTGCTGTTATCCGCCATTCGTCACTAGCTCCATCGAGCCTCGGTGCCCGGAGAAAAGGGCATTCGGATAGTCTTCCTGCTTCAGGATGCCACGCTTACCTTGTGTTAAGACTACAAAATCCCTTCGGCTTTTTCAAAGCGCCGCTACGCTGCGGTGGTGCGCCCGGAACGACGGTAAATACACTGACTGGATTGCCGGAGCGAATGGACTGCCTCGTCTGCCCCACGGGCGTTTCGCGACGCGACCACCCCGAGGCGGCCGACCTAAAGGGCGCGCGATGAATACGAAGCTCAGCACGTGCGCCCACACCAACGCCATTGGGACTCGACTATGGCGTGTACTCAATAAGGAGACTGAGGTTTGACACGGATGGCGCTTTCGAGACTGCGCCCGAATGTGGATCCGGCAAGATCCGACCAATCTCTCTGAGCGGACTCTTACCGGCTCGCGCTCACGCCTCGCTCACCCACTCGGTGCTGGTGGCGGCGCGTAGACCTGCTTCCCACTCGTGCGTTCTGTCGGAATCGTCCGACATTGAATTCGGAGCCGGGGACCTGCTTGCGCCCGTGGTCACTATCTATCGTTGCTTCAGGGCGATACACATTTACCGCACTTGCAAGCATGCGCCGCCACATTTGCACTCTGACCTTTAGCATGCCGCACCGTGCGCGGCAGCGCGCCCAAGTTCCAACGAATGGAGGTGACACATGTTCAGATCCAAGACCCGTCTTATCCTTGGCCTAGCACTAGCCGCAACGGCAGTCCTCTCGGCGTGCGGCGGCGGGGATGACAGCATCGGCGCCCGCATCGGCGTCAGCGAGCCGACTGTCCGGGTGATCCATGCTCTTACCGGTGGCCCTAACCTGGATGTGCTGCAGAACGGCACCAAGACCAACCTGCTGAATGAGCCCTACAAGTTTGTTTCGAAGTACTTCAACGTGGACGAGGGCAACCAGACGTTCTCGTTCAATGTTGCCAACACGGCAACTGAACTCGGGCGGACCACAGTGAGCACGCACACTGGCCACAAATACACGGTGGTAGCCCTACCCGGCGCTACCGCGGCGGACGTGCTGCAGATCGACGACCCATTTGAGAAGGGCCTGTTCTCCGACAAGGCTCGCATCCGCAGCCTGAACGCATCGTTCAATGCACAGAATGTCGACATTTACCTGACCGTCCCGGCAGCTGACCTGGCAGCAGCAACGCCTACGTTTGCAGCAATCGCCTACAAGTCGGCGGTACCGGCATCGGGCAGCGATTCGATCGACGTGAATGGCGGCACCTATCGCCTGCGCATCACCACGGCCGGCACGAAGACAGTGATCTTCGACTCGGGCACGCTGACGCTGGCCAACAACGCAGACTGGCTGATCACCACAATCCCGGTCGACGGCATCGGTGCAACAATACCGAACAAGATCAAGGTGCTGGTCGCCCGCGGCGATGACGAGTCGCAAGCTGGGCTTGAGTTGGTGACTCAGTAAGAGGCTTCATTCTTGGCCTGATGCCCCTGCTGTGCCATCTCCTAATGCACTGCATCCGGTGTGCGCAGTCCGGCGGCTCGGTGGGGGTGCATCTGGGCAACGAGCCGGATTACGTCAAGCTGCGTATTATCGAGAGCCCGCCGCTCGATCGCGACCGCAGCGCCACGTGGCAGACCACCTTGTCCGATTTCTTCGGGCGCGTGTGCCGGGGCAGGGTTCGCAGACGTCACGGCAGAGTTCCGCGCTGTTGCTGACGCGCCGCATGTTGGAACTGCTTGGCGCGATCCCCAGCGCCGAAAGCCCTGCCGGCGAGAGCGACAAAGTCATCGTCTGCATCTCCGTGAGGTTTCCCCCGCCACGCCGTCCCGGCATAAGCGTGTCGCGGCCGGTTCGTGTCCGCCAGCAGCATTCCCCCGCATTTCCGTTACGCCGTCCTGTAGTTTTTACCGATTCGCGTACGAAGTGCGCGCCGCTCCCGGCGCAGCGGGCAAGCTTTGCGGACGTCGCGGCGCCCGCGCAGCCGTGATTGTGCGGTCCGCACCGCTGCACGGCTCACACATGCGGACTGGCCCGCCAATTGCACAGGTTGTGGCAAGCCCATCCGGGAGGACCCCGCCATGCAAGACGCCCGCAAATCATCCAAGGCCGCGCCGGCGGCTCACAAGCCGGCGCAGGCCGACAAGTCACACGCAACGCCCGCCACGCGCCCTGCCGCCGGCGAGGAGAATTGCGCGAAGACCTACCAGGCCGCCGTCGACGACGCGCTGGAAATGAGCTTCCCGGCCAGCGATCCGATCTCGCCTAGTGCAGCCATGCATGCTGAGAAGAGGACGCAGACCGCGCGCGACAATGTGGACTGGAAGCTCAAGCGCGGTAGCGAACACCAGCCTGTCGGCGCAAAGCCCGCCGGCCACTGTAAGGGCACCACCGATCGCAAGTGACCGCCACCGCTAACCTGAAAGGACGGAGGACGTGGAGCGGGCAGATCGCGATCGGAGTCGACGCACGTGAGCAGCATCGCTGCATATCAACCATCTGGTCCAGGACTTTCTACAAGCAAGGAGTTATCCATGACGTCAGTCGAACCACGCAGTCCTGGCCGCGAGCCAGGCGCCTCCATTGTTGGCGGCGTTGACCAGAATTCTCCGGGCCCGGGCCCGTTCGTGATGGCGGCCGACACGCTGGAAGGCAACAAGGTGGTGGACCCCGCTGGTGAAAACATCGGCACCATCGACCATATCATGATCGACGTGCCAGCCGGGCGCGTAGCCTATGCCGTGATGGCCGTGAGCGGCTTTCTCGGCATCGGCGAAAAGCTGTTCGCGCTGCCGTGGTCCGCTCTCACGCTGGACACTCGGCGCAAGTGCTTCGTGCTCGGGGTCGAGAAAGACCGCGTAAAGGCCGCACCTGGCTTTGACAAGGACCATTGGCCGAGCATGGCGGACTCGCGGTGGGCCACCAGCATCCATGAGTACTACGGCATATCGCCGTACTGGGAATCCGAGCATTACGACCCGAGGGGCTGACACCCGGGGAGCGAGAAGCAGTGAACAGGGGAGAGTGAGGGTGAAAGTCGGTGGAGTGTCCGCCGACTTTCTTGCGCTCGTGGTTCTGCTACATGAAGGAGAGGGTGTTCGCCGGATTGCGGGGAGGGCCCTTTTGAGGGGCCGCTGGTTCGCCCCTGAGGTTGGTGCCTGCGGGGGCGCAACATGCGCGGCGCACCGCGCGCGGATTGTACGGCCGGTGTAGAGACGCGTACTCCAGAGGACACTCTGCAAGTGCAACCTGCGTTGTAGGACAGCGCCCGCTGAACCATTGGCAACGCGCTCCATAGAATGAATGCAGCGCGTTGCCGGCGGCAGCAGCCAACAGCCAGGGGCGGAAGATGAGCAAGCCAGCATTCACACTGCATCGGATCGACAGCGCGCCCGCACAGTATTTTTTACGAACGCCTCGAAGCTGGCTTGTGTGTTGTGCTGGAAGAAGGTCTGTCACGGTTCCAGCGCTACGCGCAACAAGGCCGGCTCATTGAGCTTGGTTATGCCTTCGACGGCGCGACCCGCTGCTGGTGACAGTGGCAGCCGTCCCGGCTGAGGGAAAGAAGATCTGGGTCAACGCCGAATACTGTGTGGAGTTTCATAAGCACAGCAAATGCGACGTGACATATTTCAAGACGATGTTGGAAGTCACGACATTCATCGAAGCGAACTTCCGCCATTACGGGGAAGGGTTCAAGGTCGACGGCATTGCGTTTCGACCAGCTCGCTTTGTCTGGGATTTGTTCGGCGAACTCGAGGAAGAGGGCGATCAGTGAGGTGTTGCTGACGCCGTGATGTTTCCACCCGCCTGGGGAATCCGTCCCCTGGGATCGATTCCCGCTGTTAGGAGAATCGATATGGAGGGAAATCGCAAATCGTTCTGGCAGCACTGGAACGACTGGCTCTCGCAGGCTTCCGATCATGAACTGGAAGTGCTGGAGCGCTATCTGCGGCTTGCCGCAAAACGCAAGGGAAACACGAGTGTCTCCGGGGACAACCTGGTGCGCCTGTGGATCCGCTGCTGAAGCAGGTATCAAACACAGCTTGGCTCCTGTAATGGCTGTGGATCCTTCGGGATCTGGAGTGTGATCGTTTCAACCATCCCGCGGGGACCGCATCCCCGATCGGGGTCGTGCCGGAACCCGCATTTTCAAGGAGTCTTGAAATGCAATTCTTGCGCAATCTATCCGCCGGCTTCCATCGCCCGCCCACCCAAAACGGTCACGTACCGTTCTGGCAAGGCATGGTCTCCGACACGTTCACCGTGGAACTGGCCGCCGATGACATTCGCAAGCTGGCGAAGTTGGTGAGTACGCTCGACGACTGCTGAGCGTCGTCTTTCTGTTGATCCCAGCGGGGAAATCGCTTCCCTGCCCAGGGTGACGATTTCCCTCGCCTTCGATATGCATGGTGTTGGAGATGTCACCGATGGAGCGAGGATTGAGCGCAGTGGCACCGCCCCGGGGCGGCTTTTTTGTCACTCGTCTCCTTGCCGATCACTGGAGTTGCGAGCAAGGCAGATGAAGGGTTGGCCGTAATCCTCTCGTATATTTGCGAATAGCGGACAACCCTCTGCAAGAGGCCAAAGGAAGTGATAGACTAGTCAGGTAACTAGTTATATGGGGCAATCATGAAAGCATGGCCTGTTCAGGACGCCAAAGCGCGTTTCAGTGAATTTCTCGACGCCTGCCTCTCCAGCGGCCCACAGATGGTGACCAAGCGCGGCACCGAAGCGGCCGTCCTGGTGCCGGTGGCAGAATGGCGGCGATTGCATGCGGCAGCCAAGCCGTCCCTTAAGGACCTCTTGCTCTCCGACACGGCCCGCACGGAATGTCTCGTGCCGCCGCGTGGCGCCGCACGTCGCCGACGTGTCGTCCCAGCTCACTGAATGCATCGCATGTACCTGCTCGACACCAACGTCATCTCTGAACTCCGGCGGCCTCGCCCTCATGGTGCGGTCGTTGAGTGGCTCCAATCGGTGACCGACGACAAGCTCTTCCTGTCGGCCGTGACCCTGGGGGAGATTCAGGCCGGCATCGAACTCACGCGCGACCAGGACGTCGCCAAGGCTGGCGAAATCGAGCGATGGGTGGATCTGGTTTCCGCCGTCTACAACGTGCTGCCTATGGATGCAGGCACCTTCCGCCTGTGGGCGCGGTTGATGCACCGGCGTTCCGAGACGCTGTACGAGGATGCCATGATCGCGGCAACGGCCAAGCAGCACCATCTAACCGTCGTGACGCGCAATGTCAGTGATTTCGCGGACTTTGGGGTCGACCTGTTGAATCCGTTCGAGCCGCATCGGTAGGGAACGCCCGCGGGGGCAAGGGAGAACGCATGAGTGGTTTTCGTCGCGAAGTGCGCAGCGCCATGCGCGCGCAGGCGAAATCGACGCCGAGCGCGCCGACGCGGCCCGGCGCGAGCCGCGCTATTCCTACGCTGACTTGACAGCCGTGGTCGGGGCGTCGATTGGGCTCTGGAAGGAAATGGCCGACAGAGAGACCGATTTCACTGCGAAAGGGCAGTTCCAGCAGTTCGCGCACGGCGCCGTCGTGGTGTGGGGCCGGCTGACGTATAGCGACCAGGCCCCCGGCGACGCGGCGCGGCTTCAAGCCTTGGTCGACGCGATCCGGCCGTCCGAGGATGAGTGGGAAAACGCCTCTTGAATCACATATGTCTGCCCTCAAGTGCGCCGGCAGGCCCATGGAGGGCTAGAGGAGAAAATGATGGCGTTGTACCTTGATGAAAAGGCAGTGAAAAAAGCCAAGCCGAACCAAGTTTTTGAAACGGAGCACGCGCCCGGAAAGACAGTGTCGCATTCGGGCATCCATGTCTGCACGGGATGCGGCCAAGAGCGCGCATTGAATGCGGGCGACCCGTTCACGACGCAGAACCACAAGCAGCACAGTACGAACCAAGGCGAGATCTGCTGGAAGCTGCGTGTCTATGCAGAAACCGAGTAAGGATAGCCGCCTCCGGGCGGCTTTTTTGTCATTCGCCATCATGCCGATAACCATTCTTACCAGCATGAGGAATCCGAGAGAAAAACTGGGCGGTTCAGGATCGGGTCAGACCGAATTCCAGCGAAATAAACGGCTTGCGTTAAGGCTAGGTTCGGTTGGCCAGCCGTAGCGTAGCGCCGCCAGCCGGGTTGCGTGGTCATTGCCGGTACTGCCTGATCGCCTCTTAACGGGCCAGCAGAAAGTTCGGAGAGTCGTTGCACGGCGTGATGCGGGAAGATGGCCAAGGTTCCGATACGGAGAGGTTCGGAACGATAGATAGATCGGAATCCCCTATCGGGCGCGGCTCATAGCTCCGAAACCCTGTCCCACCGGTTGGAAAGATGGAGGACGATGTGCTCATCGGTCGGTCTTACTTGACTCGGTACCGAATACCGGGGATGCTGCGTGGGATCTGCAGCGGCCACGTGGGCATTTAGCAGGCGAGATCGCTGTCAAGCCAGATGGCTCTAATCGACCCTTCTCTGCCATTCGCAATCACGCCGACAGATGGCCGCTTCGGGCCGAACTACGGTCAACGCGTAGAGCTGCTATCGTCAGCGCGTCCCTTTCCCTGTGAGACGCGCCCGTCCGAATGGGGGGCATGCAACGCAAGCTGCTGCAAATTCCCGCCCGAAGAAGCATCGCCCGGGCCTCTGGATGGATCGAGAAGTTCATCGAGCCCTGTTGAGCGACGCCATATCAGGCCTGAAACGCAGCGGCGGGGCAAGCCGCTCTTTCAGTGTCATCTTGGTGGAATCTCCGCTCTGGCCGGCCATGCCTGTTGTGCGTTGGCGGCGTGCCGCAGCAGGAGGCCGGCGGCCGCAAATGCACCAGCGGTGCGCGCGAGGAATTTCCGACCCGTCGTGCTCATGGCGCCTCCGTTCAGCATGTTGCGGGAATGACGGGGAGAAGCAGGAACGACGCGTACTTCTCGCCCGTGTGAACGGTGGTCTGACCGGCGAAGCGGTCAGACCTGCGGTCGTCGGGGTGATCGTGCAGCAGCACCGACGAGCCGCGCATCGACTTGCCATAAATCTGCGGATAGGGTCCGGGCAGGTCGTGCTCGAAGTCCGAGCTGCCCACAGTCAGCACCAGCCGGTAGCCCTTCGGGAAGACGAAGCACATGGGCCAGATCTCGACCTGCAGCTCGTAGATCTCGTTCGGTTCGAGAAGTTGGATCTCCTGGTGCGTGTGCACGGGCTGATACGGCCTGGAGGCTTGAGGATCCAGCTTTCGGTGCGACGCTCTAAGCCAGCCTTGCGCGAGGGGGGCATTGGGTTCGACTGCCCCCAAGATCAGGTGCTCCTTGCCGTCCGGAGCGAAAGCCCGCAGCGTCAGGAACAGATCCGCATCGCGGGCCGTCGTGGAGATCCAGAGCGTGGCAGACAGCGGGCCGGTCACCTCGGTTTCGCGCTCGAAGGGTGCAGTGCTGAAGCTTACCTTGCCTGCCATGCCGTCAAACGAGACGCGCGAAGCTGTCACGCTCGGCTCCGATCGCAGGCTCGGTGCGCCGGCGTCCAGATACATGGGCGTCCATGCGGTGCGCGCCAAGGGCCATTCATGCTCGTCGCGCTCCACAAAACGATCCACGTGGCGCACCTGCATCTTGATCGGCGGCTGCCGATCCCAGCCGTTGTCCTCGCCCTTGAGGAAGCAGTCAAAAAACCGCTTCTGGAGCGCCACGCCGTAGTCCGTATAGAACTCCGTCCAATGCTCGAGCCCGTGCAATTCGAGCCACTTATGCTTCGAGCCGGCACCCAAGTAGCCTTGGACATTGCCGCGCAGGTGCAGGCCATGGCCACCCCAGTTGCCGCAGGAAAGCACCGGTACCTCGATCGCACCCAGGTCCGCACGGCGGCCGTCAAAGTAGCTATCAGTGATAAGCTCGGCGCTCAACTGCGTCGCGTTGATGTCGACGCGATTGGCGAGCAGTTCTCCGTCGCTGAGTTCTGCCGGCCCGGAGATCGGCAACCCGTTGTTAGGGTTCACACGCCCGCGCCGCCCCAGGCCGTGCTGCACGTTTTCCACCTGCTTCGGATACCAGGCCACCATGAACGTGTTGAGGATGCCGCCGTGCCGGCAGGCGTCGCGATAGTAGTCGGAGAACCCTTCGAACGGGCAGATCGCGGCCAGATGCGGAGGACGTTTCGCCGCCGCCAGCCATTGGGTGGCGCCGTAGTAGGAAACGCCGGCCAGGCCGATCTTCCCGTTGCTCCACGGTTGTTTCGCTGCCCATTCAATGCAATCGTAGAAGTCCTGCGCCTCGCGCGGGGAGAAGCAATCGATGACGCCCGGCGATCGGCCAGCGCCGCGCGAGTCCACGCGAATGCAGATGTAACCCAACGGCACCCATCTTTCCGGATCCGCGGTTTCCCAGTTCGCGTACTTGCCGCTGCTGCCCTTCAGAATTTCCGGGTGCTTAGTAGTGAGCGATTGCCATTGTGCGGGGAATCCCACCTGGAATGGCAGGCCTTTGGCGTATGGTCCGTAGGACATCAACACGGGGTAGCGTCCTTCCTCTTTCGGGCGAAAGACGTCGGCCCGAACCACCAAACCATCGTCCATGGGGATTTCAACGTCCCAATCGATTTGCATGTCTGGCTCCTGATCGGTTTATCTTGTAAGCGGCTAAAACTTGTGGCGCATGCCCAGCGCAAAGCTGGTGCCACTGCCTTTTTCGGTAACCTTGTCGAACATCGTCACAGCGTATACGTCCGTGCGTTTCGACAGAGCATAGTCATAACCACCGGCAAGTCCGTGACGCCGATAGTCCGCCATGACATCGCTACGTACGCGTGAAGACACTGCAGAGGCCAGGATCTTCCCGCTGCCGACCGGAATCTGGGCACCCACCTGCAGCGCGTCGGTCGTCGTTGATGCACCGCTGGTACTTGTGTGGACATACTCGGTCAGCAGCTTGATGACCTTGAAGTCATAGGACAATCCCCCGGCCATCGCTGTCTGCGCCCAGCTTCCCGCAGGAAGTCCGGGACCAAGCCGGGTTCTCTGGATGGCAAAACTCGCCGATAATGGCCCGCGATCATAGAGCAGCATACCGACAGCATTGTTCTGCGAACTCGTGCCCGGCTGCTCGCCAAGGCTATACAAGCCCCGGAACGAAATTCCCGCGAATTCCGGTGAGTAGTAGCCAATCGCGTTATTCCACGCGGTATCGCCGGCAATGTATCGGCCCTGCTGGGGCGTCCACAGGACGTTCTGGAGCGGCGAAAACTTCGTCGAGCCGGAAAACGCATCGAAGAGCGCGGTCGCCAGAAACGTCGGATTTGCTAGTCGCCCGAGACGCACTTCGCCAAAACCGCCCTCCAGGCCAACGTAGGCATTTCGGGAAAAGAGGCCATCCGTGGGAGCACGCCCATTGGCACCCGTGTCCATTTGGAAGAATCCCTCGAGGCGGTAGTTCGCCTTAAGACCGGCTCCCAAATCTTCGCTTCCTGTCATGCCCCAGAAGGACGTCTGCAGACCTCCACTTTCCACGCCAGTTGCAGAACGTTGTCCACTGAGATGGGTAACGCCGACATATGCGTCCGCGAGTCCATATAGCTGTGCGTTGGTCGCGTAGGACGCGCAAGGCAGCGCAAAGAGTGCCAGCGCATACAACCTTACTATCGGTTGCGCCCTCCGTGAGCCACCCGGCTCGCTACCAGCCTTACCATAGACGGCACAGCTTGCTTGTCGTTCCTTGTACAAAATTGATCTCCTCCGTTTTATTGACTTCGATCACCTCAAAAGAACAGCGTGGTCTTGGCGCATGAACAGCCTCACTGACGGGGGCGGTCGTCTTTTTCTGCGGCATTGCGAATGCCGATATTCGCCCGAGGGAGCTGAGCGCGAGGCCCCACTCACCACAGCATCGCAGCCCATAATCGGCGGGGAGTGGCGCGCGCGGCAGTAGTGGGTTGGAGACGGTCAGGCGGACGCAGGGGCTGGCAGCACGGTCCCATAGTTGACGCCGAAACCGATCCGCGCATAGTCGTCGCGCTCGCACCAGCCACGAAACACGACGGTATCGCCATCCTCAAGGAAGCCGCGTTGTTCGCCGTCTCCGATATCTACCGGTTGCGTCCCGGATACTGTGAGTTCGATCAGCGCACCCGCTTCGCCTGGGGCGGGGCCCGAGATCGTGCCGCTGCCCAGCAGGTCGCCGCTCTGTAGGTTGCAACCGCCCATGGTGTGGTGCGCAATCATCTGGCTCAGCGTCCAGTACTGGTGTCGGAAGCTGGTATGGGTCAGCGTGCGCGGTTGCCGGCCCTGTGTTAGCTGGTGCGCGCTGAGTATCGAGACCTCCAGTTGGATGTCGAAGGCGCCGGCCGCGGCATTGTCCGCCGAGCGAAGGTAGTCGAGCGGTTGCGGGCGCCCTGGGGCGCGCGTCCAGCCTGTGCGGTAAGGCAGCAGGGCTTCCAGCGTGACGATCCAGGGCGACAATGTGGTGGCGAAGTTCTTGGCCAGAAAAGGCCCTAACGGTTGCATCTCCCAAGTCTGAATGTCGCGCGCGGACCAATCGTTGAGCAGGCACAGGCCGAAGATGTGCTGCTGCGCCTTTGCCAGAGGGATGGGCGTACCACGTGCATTTCCGATGCCAATCACCGCGCCCACTTCCAGTTCGTAGTCCAGACGCTGGCAAGGTCCATACACAGGTGCGCTGCCCGGATCGGCGCGGTACTGCCCCATCGGCCGGTAGACCTGTTGGCCACTGACGCCGATGGAAGACACCCGGCCGTGATACGCGATCGGCAGCCAGTCAAAGTTGGGGTTCACCTCCAGCCCGAACTGGCGACAGCAGTTCACTGCGTGATCGAGCGAAGTATAGAAATCCGTGTAGTCGCCGATGCGTACCGGTATCGCAAACTCGGCCGCCGCCTGCGGCACCAGCGTTTCCCGTACTCGGCTCTCATGCGCACTGCCAGCCTCCAGCAGCGCAAAGATTCCGTGGCGCAATGCGCGCCAGGCGCTCGGACCCAATTCCAGCAGCGCATTTAGCGTCGGCGCTACGGCGGCCTGCATGGCCTCGGCGGCCGGGTCTGGCAGGCAGGCCCTGCCATGCAACGCGGCCAGGTCGACGATCTGGTCGCCGATTGCTACGCCGCCACGCCAGGCCTCGGCGCTGCCTTGCCGACGGAATATGCAGAGCGGGAGGTTCTGCAACGGGAAGTCGGAACCGGGCGCATTGGCCTGTGTCAGCCAACTGCGGCGAGCGGCATCATGTGTGTGGTTCAGTTCCATGGCGTTGTCACGCGGCGTTGAGCGCGTCGTCGAAGATGGCCACAGCACGCGTCCAGCCAGCGGAGGCACCTCGGATCTTGTGCGGGAAGCAAGAGATGTAGAAGCCATCCGGCGGCAGGGCCTCGAGGTTGTGCAGCTTCTCCAGGTGGCAATAGCCGATGTTGCGGCCCGCCTTGTGGCCTTCCCAGATCAATGAGGCATCGTGTGTCTCTGCATACTTTCTGGCCGTATGCACGAACGGCGCATCCCAGCTCCACGCGTCGGTGCCGGTCAGGCGTACGCCACGCTCAAGCAAGTACATGGTGGCGTCGAGTCCCATGCCGCAGCCGCAGGCGACGTAGTCAGGCTGGCCGTAGCGCTTGCCCGCTCGCGTGTTGACCACCACGATCTCCAGCGGCTTGAGCGCGTGCCCGATACGGGCGAGTTCCGCCTCGACGTCGCCGGCGGTGACCACATAGCCGTCATCCAGGCCGGTGAAGTCTAGCTTCACGCCCGGCTGGAAGCACCACTCCAGTGGCACCTCGTCAATGGTGATGGCGCGCTCGCGCTGCCCCAATGACTCGTTCATGGTGCTGTGGAAGTGATAGGGAGCGTCAAGGTGAGTGCCATTGTGCGTATTGAGCCGGACGTGCTCGATCGCCCAGCCTTCGCTGTCCGGCAGGTCTGACGGCATCAGCCCCGGAAAAAAGGCCGTGACCTGCTCGGCGGTGGAACGATGCGACAGGTACTCGATCTGGGGGCCATAGCCGGGCGGGTCGGAGACGACATCGTTTTCCAGGTAGATCGAGAGATCGACGAAGCGGCGTGTCATGGTGACAAGTCCTTTGTGGAGATACGTGAAATGGGGGGTGAGCTCAACGGGCATCGAGGGACGGATCGGCGCCCGGCACCTTGCGCACGTGGGCGCCGGTGTCCTGCGCGGCGATTTCACGTGGCAGCAGGGCAACCACGATCGCGGATAGCAGGAACAAGCCGCCGCACAGCGCGATACCGGGCGCAAAGCCGAACCCAGTCGCCGCCCAGCCCAGCGCCAGCGGAGCAAAGGCGGAGATGCCACGGCCGACGTTGAAGCAGAATCCGGCGCCGGTTGCGCGGATGTGCGTCGGGAACAGTTCGGCGAAGTAGGAGCCCACGAGGCCGGCGAAGGCCATGAAGAAGGCGAATACCGGGCCGAGGACGAGCAGGGTCGCATGGTCCGTGGCGAAAGCATAGGCCGGTAGCGTCAGTCCGGAGCCGACCAGCGACGCGATCACGGCACGCTGTTTCCCGATGCGGTCTGCGAGCAGGCCGAAGACGTTATAGCCAAGGAACATGCCGACATTCAGCACGGCCACGAAGCTGGCCATGGTGGTGACATCGAGCCCCCGTTCCTTGACCAGGAAGGTCGGTAGCCAGGTCGAAGCGCCCCAGTACGCGGACAGCGCCAAGGCCGAGGTCGCGGTGCCGAGCAGGGTAATGCGCAGCAGGCCGGGCGCGAACAACGCAGCAAGGCTGGCACGGCCGGCGCTTGCTCTGGTGGACTGCCCACTGGACCGTTGCGCGCGCCAGACCTCAGATTCCGGCACGCGCAGCCAGACGTAGCCGATGGCGATGGCCACGGCCGCGCCGCAGAGAAAGAACAACACGCGCCAGCCATGCGCCGGCAGCAGGTAGGCCGCTGCCAGGGCGGCCACGGTTGCGCCCGAAGAGAAGGAACTGAGCACGAAGGCAGTGGCCCGTCCGCGCTGGTGCGCCGGCCAGGTCTCGTTGACATGAGCCGCGGCCGTGCTCCAGACCCCGCCCAGGCCGAGGCCTGAGAGGAAGCGCAGGAAGAGGATCTGGCGCCAGTCGGTGGCGCCGGAAATTGCCATCGTGAGCGCGCCGAAAGTCACCAGCGACAGTAGCAGCGCCTTGCGGCGGCCCATGGTATCCGCCAGCCTCCCCATCACCACGCTGCTCAGCCCGATGCCGAGCAGCGTGGCTGTGACAAGCAAGCCGGCCTGCGCCTGTGTGATGTGAAGGGATGCGGTAATAGCCGGCATGGCGATGGCAAGGATGATGATGTCCACCGCGTCGAACATATAGCTCAGGAAGCAGCCGATAAGCACGCGCCACTTCAGCGAGGCAGGATTGGGGGGCATGATGGGTCTCCTGATTTGGCGCCCCTGGCCGAAGCAGGTGACGCACCAGTTTTGTACTGACTGTACGATCGTTCAGTATCGCGCAGAACGGACTGTACACTCGTGCAGTCAAACGCTACACTGGGGTAAACGCGGGTGCGAATGTGGCGAAGTGAGGTTCGCTACAATGGCGCGTCTATATGGAGGCAGCATGGAAGGCAGGGAAGCGCGGAAGTCGGTGGTCGGGGCGCGGGAAGAAGCGCAGGGGCTGCCGATCCCGGAAGCGAGCAAGCGCGAACGCGTGCTCGATGCAGCGGAGCGGCTTTTTGCCGAAGGCGGCTTTGACGGCGTGTCGATGCGTGATATCGCGGCGGCCGCGGACGTTGGCTTGCCGCTGATCGTTTACCACTTCGAGACCAAACGAAATCTGTACCGCGCGCTCTTTGAACGGCGTAAGACGCTGTTCGAGGCCCGGCTGGCGGCGCTACACGACCCCCTCATTGCCGGCGAGGATCCGGTGGAGCACATCGTGCGTGCGTTCGTGCAGCCAGTAATGCGGATCCAGGACACGGAGGCCGGCATCGCCTACGCCAAACTCGTCGCACGCGAGGCATCGGATCCAAGAGAAGCTGAGCGAGGCATTGTTGCGGACTACTTCGACCCCTTTGCCATGGAATTCGTCAAGGCGATCCGCAAGGCCCTGTCAGGCAACAGCGCCGGCTATGCGCATTGGGCCTATCTGTTTGCCGTGGGGGCGCTGGTAATGAGCGTGTTCGACAGCCGTATCGAGCGCATCTCCGGCGGCAAGGTCAAGGCCGGCGACGCGCGGCGCAAGTCCGAGTACCTGGTGACCTTCATCGCAGCGGGCATTCGCGCCGGGGCCGACCGGACTTGAACAGACCCTACTCAACTGGTATCTGGATTATCTAGAAATAGAATTCGTTCTCGTGATAAGTCTCTGAGATGACCAGAGCCTTCCGCTTCCGCCGATGGAGCGACTTGCATCGCTGGCCAGCGAAAGTCCGTTGGCTTGGCTGGAGCAGACGTTCGATTGGCCGAGTGATCGCGTGGACCAACTACGCTTCATGGCCGGCAGGCGACGGCTGTGATTGAGGGGCGGCAGGCCGTACCCGACCCATCTCGGCCATAGAGCGTGGCGAGCCGGCAATGGCCGCTTTCGAGGCATAAAACGCCAGGCAATCACTACTGCGGAGCCAAGGGGCCAAACCAATAGGAAGCGGTAACGCCGCCATCCATCAAGAAGTCGCTGCCGGTAAGGAAACCGCCGTCAGGCCCCATGAGCAGCGCCGCGACATTCGCGACCTCATCGGGCGTGCCAGCTCGCTTCGCCGGGCAGCCGGCGATCATGCGGCGGTATCCTTCGCCACGCGGACCGGACAATTCGTCCTTCGCGAGCGGCGTGATGATGATGCCGGGGCTGATCGTGTTGACCCGCGCACCGCGCTTGCCCCAACGAATGGCCTCGAACATCACACGCAGCGCATTGCCACGCTTCGAGAGCTGATAGGCGTGCAGGGAATCCTTGACCTGGTTGGGCTGAAGCAAGGGCAGCTTCAGCAAATCCTCGACAGGTGTTGACGCGAGCGCCTTGTTTTCGTCGATTGTTAGCGGCGGCAGCCGGTGTCCTGACTGCGACGCGATGACAATTCCGGAACCGCCTTCCGCGATCACCCTGCCGAACTCTTCAAGAATGACCGCCGTGCCGTAGAGATCGACTTTCAGGATCGTCTCCGGCGAGGCTTGCGACGGCGAGACGCCCGCCGCCTGGATGAGACCGTGAACCTCTCCCAGCGATGAAGCTTTTGCGACCAAGGCTTGGATGGACGCGCGCGATGAAATATCGACGGTTGTTGTCGTCACGTCGAATCCGGCTTCGCTCAGCGTCTTCGCGGCCACATCGGCATTTTCTTGCCGCAGGTCAGCGAGCAGGAGATGCTTGCCGGCGCCGACCCGGCGCGCGATGGCCTGCCCGATTGATCCAGGCCCGATGACAACGATGACTTTCTGCATGGTGTTGTGTCCTTCTATTTGATTCAGCGATCGCTGACGCCGATGCTGCTGCCAACGTAGAGCCCGGGCGTGGTCGCAATCTTGGCGATCAGCCCTGACAGGCTATCGAGAGAGAGATCGTGACCCTGGAACGGTTCGCCCTTCTGCGTGATGGTGTATCGCCCTCCAGGATCGTGCGTGAACCAACCCGGCCGCAGGATCGTATAGTCGAGATCGGACGCCTCGATCAGCGCGGCCGAGTCCCGGTAAGGGTCAAGAATGCTGCGATATTTCTCGCCCGGCACTTCGCTGTAAATCCCCATCGAGCTGATGAAGATCAGCCGCTTCAAACCGACCGCGTGCATCGCGTCGACAATGCTTCGCGCCTGCCGGGCCATGTCCCCCGACAGGTTCGCGTAGACGACATCCTGGTCCTGCATTGCGCAGCCCAATGCGGCCGTGTCGAGAACATCCCCTTCGATGATGGTCACGCGGACCGGGTCAGGGTTTTCAAGCCGCCTAGCCGCGCGTAAAAAAAGCGTCAGCGAGACGTCCGCGCGTTCAAGCAGAACGCGCGTCGTATTCCGCGCCAGGCCGCCATTGGCTCCAAGGATCAGAATTCTTGTCATTCAGGCAATCCCCAGTCGACTTCACAGTTCCTGAGCCGTGGGGCGGAACAGGATTTCGTTCACGTCCACGTCTTCGGGCTGTTGTATCGCGAAAGCGACCATCCTTGCAAAGCTGTCTGCCGGAATGGCGAACTTCTCGTAAAAGTCGGCGATGCCTGCCGCTACATCGGCTTCGGTGACGCTCTGGGGCAGTTCCGACTGCACCGCGCCCGGCGAAATGATCGTCGTGCGGATGTTGTGGGGCTTCACCTCCTGACGCAGTCCTTCGGAGAGCACCCGAACCGCTGTCTTCGTGGCGCAGTAAACAGCGTTGTTCTTGCCGACCTTATGGCCCGCGACCGACGACACGTTGATGATGTGACCGCTTTTCTGGCGCGTCATATGCGGGAGCGCCGCGGCGATGCCATACAGCACGCCCTTGATATTGACGTCGATCATCCTCTCCCAATCCTCGATCTTTCCGCGCTCCAGAGGCGAGTGCGGCATCAGACCGGCATTGTTGATGATGACGTCAATGCGGCCGTGGGTCTTCACCGCCCAATCGACGAGCGCCTTGACCTGTTGGGCATCAGTGACGTCCGTCTCGACTGCCGCGTCTTCGGGGAGCTCGAGTTCGGCGGCCAACGCCTTCAGGCGATCGACGCGACGAGCGCCGAGCACCAGCTTTGCGCCGTCTGCCGCCAGGCGGCGAACGGCTGCTTCACCAAGGCCGCTGCTTGCGCCGGTGATGACAATAACCTTGCCTGCGATGTTCTCTGACATGGTCGTCCTTTCTGCGCAAATCGCGCGATTAATGGAGAGGGCTACTTTCCGACGCGCGCTTGCAGATGCGCCGGGTAACGGTCGCCCTGGACAGCAATGGTCGAGAGCGCCGAATCGATATCGCGCAGGTTGTCGGCGGATAACTCGACGGCGGCCGCGCCGATGTTTTCTTCCAGTCGATGCAGCTTCGTCGTGCCGGGGATCGGCACGATCCAGGGCCTTTGCGCCAGAAGCCACGCAAGCGCGATTTGCGCGGGCGTCGCATTCAGTCCGGTCGCGATCTGTTTCAACACGTCAACCAGGCCCTGGTTGGCTTTGCGGTTTTCTTCCGAAAAACGCGGCACCACATTGCGGAAGTCGGACTTGTCAAAGCTGGTGCTCTCATTGATCGCGCCCGTCAGGAAGCCCTTGCCAAGCGGGCTGAACGGCACAAAACCAATGCCCAGCTCTTCGAGTAGCGGCAGAATCTCCTTCTCGGGCTCGCGCCACCACAGAGAATATTCGCTTTGCAACACAGCGACCGGCTGCACGGCATGAGCGCGACGGATCGACTGCACGCCTGCTTCCGACATGCCGAAATGCTTGACCTTGCCTTGCTGGATCAACTCTTTGACGGTGCCCGCGACGTCTTCCATTGGAACGTTCGCATCGACGCGGTGCTGATAGAAGAGGTCGATGCGATCGGTCCGCAGCCGCTTCAGCGCAGCGTTCGCCACTTCGCGGATGCGCTCCGGTCGGCTATCCTGGCCCTTGCTGGCGTCGCCATCTTGGAAACCGAACTTCGTCGCGATAACGACCTGGTCCCGAAATGGCTGCAGCGCCTCGCCCAACAACTCTTCGTTGGCGCCTTGCGCATAGGCTTCGGCCGTATCGAAAAATGTCACGCCGCGTTCGAACGCGGTGCGGATCAGCTTGAGCGCGTCGGTCTTGTCGGCGGCGGGACCGTAGCCATAGCTGAGTCCCATGCAGCCAAGACCGAGGGCAGAGACTTCGAGGCCGCTTTTACCGAGAATTCGTTTTTGCATGTTTATTTCCTTGCATGTGATGGTGAGGCACAGGTCAGGCGTGCTGTTCGTGGCCGGTTCCCCGGGCGCCATGTACCTCGATTTTTGCCGCTGCCGTTTCAATCTCCCGCATGTCGTCCGCTGTCAGCATGACGCTCGCCGAAGCCAGGTTCTCGTCAAGCCGATGCAGCTTTCGGGTTCCGGGGATCGGCGCAATCCAGGGCTCTTTTGCAAGGAGCCATGCCAGCGCGATCTGTGCGGCAGTCACCTCTTTTTTGCTCGCGATCTCGTTTAGCAGGTCGACGAACGCCCAATTGGCCTGCATCGCCTCAGGGGTGAAGCGCGGAAACCAGGACCGGACGTCGGATTTATCAAAGCCCGCCTTGGGATTCGATCATCTCCTGCTTGTCGGGCGCAGGACCGTAATTCGTGCTCATGCCCATGCAGCCGAGGCCAAGCGCGGAGACTTCCAATCCGTCCTTACCAAGGATACGTTTGTGCATCGTTTCGTGCCCGTATGGTTTAGCGGTCGATCGCCGCATCCAGGGAAGCCGACAGCGGCGCGCCCTTGATGTCGATCGTCTCGAAGGCGTTGTCGATCTCGCGCAGGTCGTCCGGCGTCAGCACAAGGTCGGCGGCCGGCAGGTTGTCATCGAGGTGCTCGATCCTTGTACCGCCGGGGATCGGCACGATCCAAGGCTTCTGCGCGAGCAGCCACGCCAGCGCAACCTGAGCCGGCGTGCTGTTTTTGCGGGCGGCCAGGTCCTTCAGAAAGTCGACGACCTTGAAGTTGGCCTCCATGGCTTCGGGCGTGAAGCGCGGGAAATCCTTGCGCAGGTCGTTGGCATCGTCAAACTTCATGCCTCGCGTGATCTTGCCGGTCAGGAAACCCTGGCCGAGCGGGCCCCATGCAACGAGGCCAATGCCCAGCTCCTCGCAGAGAGAGAACTTCGTCTGCTCAGGCTCGCGCATCCAGAGTGAGTAATGGTCCTGAATGGCCGTCACCGGCTGCACCGCGTGTGCCAGGCGGATGTTTGCCGCGCTTGCCTCCGACAAGCCGAAGTGCAGGACCTTTCCTTCGGCGATGAGATCTTTGACAGCACCAGCAACGTCCTCCATCGGCACGTTCGGGTCAACGCGGTGCTGATAAAGGAGGTCGATATGATCGGTGCGCAGGCGTTTAAGGGAAGCATCGACCACCGCGCGAATATGCGAGGGCCGGCTGTCGAGTCCGGTCAATTCGCCTTTCTCATTGATCGCGAAGCCGAACTTCGTGCACACCAGTACCTGGTCCCGGACCGGCTGCAACGCCTCTCCGACCAGATCTTCGTTGATGAAGGGGCCATAGCCTTCGGCTGTGTCGAACAGCGTGACACCGCGATCTACGGCCGAGCGGATGACCTGCAGCGCTTCACTGCGCTCCGTTGCGGGCCCGAGTCCGAAGCTCAGGCCCATGCACCCGAGGCCGATAGCAGAGACTTCCAGCCCGTTCTTTCCGAGAATACGCTTCTTCATGACCCAACTCCTTGATCGCTTACGGTCACGCCGGCCAGGTACTGCTCGTCTGTGACCTTTTCCATCCAGTCGACCGGGCTGCCGTTAAGCTTTTCAGCGATAGCGATGTGCGTCATCGCCGTGATAGCAGTCGCGCCGTGCCAGTGCTTTTCGCCGGGTGCGATCCAGACGATGTCGCCAGGCCGGATCTCCTGAACTGCGCCGTCCTCGTGCTGCACCAAACCGAGGCCTGCGGTCACGATCAGCGTCTGACCGAGCGGATGTGTATGCCAGGCAGTCCGCGCGCCCGGTTCGAACGTCACCGTCGCGCCGCCAATCCGGGCCGGCTGCTCGCCTGCGAATGGTGCATCGACTCGCACTGTTCCCGTGAAGTACTCCGCGGGCCCTTTCGCCGAAGGCTGCGAGCCGCTTCTTGTGATTTCCATGGACGCTCCTTGGTTTGGTATCTCAACCTTCAATTTAGCAACGCGTCTTCCCGCGATAAAGAGCTAGAATCCGCATGATGCTAGAAGGCAGGCTTATAAATGGCGCGTTCCGACCTCTCCGATATCACCGCGTTTTTGGCCGTCGCACGTGATGGCAGCTTCACAAAAGCGGCCGCGAAGCTCGGCGTTTCGCAGTCTGCGCTAAGTCAGACTGTGCGCAATCTGGAAGCCCGGCTCGGGCTGCGGCTTCTGACTAGAACCACCCGCAATATTTCGCCGACGCAAGCCGGCGAACGGCTTATCCAGTCGGTCGGCCCCCGCCTGGATGAGATCGAGGCCGAGCTGAGTGCGCTTACCGCTCTGCGTGACACGCCGGCGGGCACGGTGCGCATCGCCGCTGGAGAACACGCGGCAGAACTGCTGCTGTGGCCGGTAATCGAACGGCTTCTGCCTGACTATCCGGACATCACGATCGAAATCGTTGTCGACAACGGACTCACGGACATCGTCGAACAACGGCTCGATGCAGGTGTGCGGCTTGGCGAGCAGGTCGCCAAGGATATGGTCGCCGTTCGCATCGGCCCCGATGTGAGCATGGCCGTGGTCGGCACGCCGGAGTATTTCGCGAGGCACTCGAAGCCGAAGACGCCGCAGGACCTGACGGCACATAACTGCATCAACATCCGGCTGCCAACGGCCGGTGGCATTTACGCGTGGGAGTTCAGGAAGGGAGGACGCGAACTGAACGTGCGCGTCGAAGGGCAACTCGTGTTCAATACGGCGACGATGGCCGTCAAGGCCGCACTTGCTGGCGTCGGCCTCGCCTTCGTTCCCGAACAACGGGTGCAGTCGCAACTCGCGAGCGGGGAGCTGCTGCGCGTGCTGTCCGACTGGTGTCCGTCGTTTTCCGGCTTTCACCTGTACTATCCGAGCCGCCGGCAACCGACTCCTGCGTTCGTTGTCGTTGCTCAAGCGCTGCGTCAAGGCGCGTAGGTTTCACGCATCAAATATAACGCGGTCGTCCAACAGCGCCTTGAGCGTCTGCTTTCAGAGGCCGGGCTGCCTGCCGGATGTCGAATAGTTGATGGGAGCGAATGACGGTTCGTGGCCGGCAGCAGCAGTCCGCTCAATCGCGCCGCCGCCGGCAACTTAAGCGGAAAGAGCGTGAGGGACCCACTCTCCGTCACGACGGGCGAACACGCATGTCGTCAGTGCGTACCTTTTCTCAGGAAGGTCTCTGCTGGCCATCTCCTGCATGAATGACAGCGCGCCTTCCCATCCGGAAGCCGACACGAACAACAAATCGCGCGCGGGGACTACAGCGAGAATTTCGCCAGGCATCTGTTCCTCGACCTGCTCCCATAATGATTCCAAGAGCAGCAAGGTCGCCTCAAAATTCCCTCCGGCGGTAACCATGTAGCGAGGCGCCTCGCCATGAAACTCAATCTCGGGTAACCGCATAGGCAAATTGCGAAGAGCGAGTGAATGCAACTCTTCCTCTGAAATCGAGGCGTCCTTAAGTTCTCGATAGGTAACGAAACGAAAGTGAGTTGGCAAGTCGATTGCGTACATGACAATCAAGTCTGCGGCAAACGGTCGCATGACAGGCGATTCGTTGCGAGCGAGGGTCGAGACTACGGCAGAAGGGTCGGCCGGTTCCATCACCTTGAGGATAGGGACTAGGTCGAGTTCTCTTTGCTGCGGCAGGCCAACGCCGGTGCGTGGCACTGCAAGGCGGCTACAGACATTCGTACTTGCCCTCGGCATCAACATATAGGACGCTGACCACGTACCACCGCCCATCAATCCTTTTCAGGTGATACTCGTAGTCATCCGTCATCGTTAGTGAGCCTGTGACCCTTGTGTGACGGGTCCTCACCAAGGACGCCTCACCTGCGGAATCGGCGCTGACGATTTCCTCTTGCGTACTGCTGTGCGCGGACCTGCTCCCAAATGAGATGGGCTGGTGATTACAGCCGGGCGGACAATACTTTCTCATCAGTACCTTGTTCGCTGATTCCGCTGCGGCCATGCCAAGAGCAGCATCACGCTCATCCGTCGCAGTGGCATACTGATTCCAGGTCTCGTAATCCGAGATGAAAGCGCGGATCATTTCTGTCGGTTCAGCTTTTACAACCGCAGATGCATCCAGATGAAAAGCGGGAACTTCCTCGGACTGCAAATGTACGCCCGGAATGGGTGCCTGCCGCGCCGCCTTGCCCCAGATCGCAATGGTCCCTTCGAAGTGGCCAGGATCCGTTGCCGCAATGCATATTCGCGACGGAATGACGCTCTTTTCTTCGTATTCGGGACTCGCGCTGTATTGGCGCACGTTCCCGTTCCTTGCCATCGGCATGATCGTATCGTGATCCAGCCGTTGTTTCAGCTGGGCCGAAAATGGCGGGATGTAGACAATGTTTGGGGGAACATCCTCGCCACCGAATTTAGCAGGTAACAGGAACAGCTTCTACAACTTGCCACGCCTGTAGAGCGAATCGGCCTTCTCTCGCGAGTCAATGTGCCGATAGTCCGGACCGCTGGCCGGCAAACCTTTTCGCTTGAACCAGCCGAACATCCTTTCAAACTCCCGAAAGAAATCAAACAGGACGTACGCTAGGGCAGGAGGACTTCAAAAACCACCAGTGACCTCATGGAACATGCCGCGTAGGCCAGGCGCATATGAGAGTGGCGTTTCCACAAAGAGATTGACGATCTTCCTTGAGGTAACGTAACCGAGATAAGCGAAGAAGCTTTGCCCCGGGTGGTGCCCTCATAGTGGGAGGAATTCACTTGGAAAACAAAACCAGGGCGGTAGCTCATCTTCGCGAAGCGGGTCAATCATAGCAAGTCTCAGTCATTTGCCGGCACTCGGAAGTTTAACCTGTGGTTCAGTGATGCATGGGCTAAGACGAATTCCATGAGGTGTCTAGTAACTTCAAACGAGCACTTGTGGACCGAGACGGTCATGTCGCGCCATTCGCTCTGTCAGCCAGTCACAGCAGGGAAACTCTGGGAAGGCTCCTCCTTGCCAGTGTCGGACCAAAATCGCCATGTTCCCGTCTCGTTGCCGCCAACGAAGTAGCCCTCGGCCGCCGGTACACCGTTCGGATGAAAATCTCGCCAGAGCCCTTCTTCTTTCCCTTTGACATACGTACCCTCAGAGAGAATCGAGCCATTCTCTCCATAGTGAACAAAAAGTCCATTGCGAAGCCATTTGCTTCCATCCGGCGCGATCACGCGCGCGTAGCGATAGCGCACGCGTCCCGAGTCGTAGAGAATCTCAGCAATATCAAGCTTCGAGGAGGCGTTCATCAGTCGCTCGTTCGTCGGTGGATATACGTATTCTAGCCTTCGCCACAGAAGGTGCTTCAATAACCGCTCATGGCTATGGCTTCAACTGGTCAACGCGACGGCCAGATAGTCCAACATCTCCCTGGTGAGATTCCAGGCGCGTATCAGCTGGCGGAGATCCGTCATAAGCGTGGGTCCGCTAGCTATGCCGCGTCCGGGAGGCGGATGCCCGTTCCCGCCTCAGGACCCACGATAGAACTTCTCGACGTCCTGTAAGCGCCCGTCGCGATCTGCCGTGCTATATAGCGTTGTTGTCGCGATGGAGGTGTGTCCCAGGTAGCCTTGCATGACGTTGAGGGCCATGCCGGCGGCGAGACCGTGTGAGCCGAATGCATGCCGGAAGGCATGCGGGTGAATCCGGCCCATGTCCGCCAATAGTGCCTTCGGAGAGCGCGTATCCGAAGCGGGTCTGGCAGAGCTACACGCAAGCCATGCATGGATCAAAGTCGACTTACGGTCAATCGACCGGTTTGATACGTCGAAAGGCGCCCAGGAGCGCCAGGTCATAGGTGATTTTGAGCAGGCCGCAGGCGACCAGCGGTGCACCGACCCAGCCCAAGGCCAACAGCGCGCCTGCTAGGGTCGGGCCGAGTGCGGAAGCCAGGCTTCTGGGGACCGCGGTCAGGCTTGCGGCCGCCGGTCGCTCCGGCGGCGTGACCACCGCCATCACATAGGCAGTCCGGGTCGGTACGTCCATCTGGGACAGCGCGCTGCGCACGAGCAACAAGGCCAGGGCCGCCACCAGGGAGGGGGAGAAGGCGGCCGCGATCAGGCAGAGGCTGGATGGAATATGGGTAAACACCATCGTGTTCAGCAAGCCGAACTTGCGGGACAGCGGCACGGCAACGAGTTGGGAGCCGGCCGTGAGCATCCCCGCCCAGAAAAAGAACTGGCCAGCGGCGCCAAGGGAAAGACCGAAGCGCTGCATCAACCACAGTGCCAGCAGCGAGTTCACCACCAGCCCGCCGGCAAAGGCGTCGACGCTAAAGAGCAGTGCAAGGCGGGTAACGATCCGGCGAGACGGGCCAAGCGGTACTCGCACCGATGTCGCGTGCGGGTGTGGCTCGGGGATGCGCGCATAGAGGAACCAGAGTGCGACACCCGTCAATGCATAGATCATGAACATCACGCGCATGGCGCTGAGGAACGATATCCCCAACTGCGGGGCAAGCCAGCCCGGCAGCGCTGCCGCCAGCGCGCCGATGGCGGCGGAGAAGGCGCCAGTCAGGCTATAGCGGGCGAATAGCGCAGTGCGAGCATCAGAGGTCGACGAGTCGGCGAGACGAGCCTGCTCCAGCGGCAGGAAAACACTAACGTCACCGGAACTCGGGTTGAGCGTGCCGACGAATGCGACGAGCAACAGTGGCCATAGGGAGGACAGTCCGGCGAAGCCGATACCGGTTGCGACCATCAATGCAGCCGCCAACACCAGCAGGCGGCGCTGTGGGTAGCGATGGCCGAGGACGCCTACCAGTATCGTCGCCAGTGCTGAGCCGATCAGGGTCGCACTGCTGATCAACCCCACCGCCAGTTGCGCGAAACCGAGCCCCAGCAGGTATGCTGGCAGCAGGACGGCGATGAACCCGTCACAGAAGCCGCGTAACGCGCGGCCGACGAGAAGCGGCAACGCGCCTGCGTGAACGCCTGCCGGCAACACCTGGCGTGCAAGCCAGCCTCGACTGTTGGGTGCAACTGGGTCTTTAAGGGTATGCATCGCGAAAGTGCCGTCTGTATGATGTGTCATAGCCGGCCGTACTGAAGTGGATCCGGTCAATTCAGGTGGGTTCTCGAGCAATAAATTGCATGAGGGTCTCCCGATCGGCAGCTTGAGCCGTTCTCCTGTGGCCAACTCGCGTCAATTATCTTCGTCATTATCATCGTCGGCACGGGCGGCGAACTGTTTGCCGTCTTCGCCAATGAGAACGGTTTGATTCTCGCTGCCGGTGCCGAGCGTAATCTCATAGCGGATCTTGCCGTTTGCTGTCTGCTTCTCGATCTCGCCGACCGTACGGCCCTGCGCTTGCTTCTCGATTGCCGCTTTGACCGGAGCAGGTACTTGCGCAATATCAATGGGCTGGTGACTGCGCTCACCGAATAGCTCTTCCTTGTTGTCACTTCGTGCTGGCGTTTCCGAATGAGACGGTGTCGAACAAGGTCACGCTATCCGCCTTGGTCCATACGCCGACCCGGCCGGCGCCGCCGATGTGATCGTCCGCGACATCGATATAGCGCTTGCCGTCCAGCGCCACCTGGATGCGGTTGCCCACGAAGTCCACGTGCAGCGTATGCCAGACCCGGGCGGCGACAGGGGCTTCCCGGTACTGGATCGTGTGTCGGCGGCCCCCCGTCGTGTAGTACAGCGAGACGTTGTTTTCCAGTGCGTTTGCCCGCGCGACATAGTAGTTATCGCCGTCCTTCCAACGCCAGACAACGCCGCCAGCTTGATCTTCGCGGCCTGAAACGGGCTTGAACTTCGCCTCCACGAAGCCATCGGCGATAGAGACGTCTTGCTTCACGCACCAGGGGAAATCTCCGGAGCCCGATTGCTTGAGCACGTTGGCGGCGTCCTGCGCGGTCGGGTCTGTCTCGACGGTCCATTTCGGCTTGCCGCGGCCGGTGACACCCGCCACCCATCCCGCCGGCAATGCACCTTGTTGGTCCTGGTTGAACATAAGCGTCTCTCCAGTTGCCGGCATGGCTGTCAGAAGCATCGATACCATGAGCAGGATCGGTTTCACGGAGCACCTCCTGGGCGATGCGGTAACGGAACGATTTACGCCGGCATCTTCGGCGGCCATTGATGCGTTTCCGCCTGGCAATGCTGGCACCAGGCATACAAGGCGTCATACATCACCATGCCGTGCCGGAGCATCTCGTGATCGTCGACGAATACTTGCGAGAGACCCAGCGAGATAGCGTAGAGCCCTCCGGATTGCGGGGTCAGGTCCAGCTTTGACGTGTCCGCGCCCCGCACAATGCCAGCGAGTTGTTGCAAGGCAGGATCGTTCAGATGGTACTTATCCAGGAACGCGTCGAAGCTGCACAGTTCGCCGACATGCGATAGCTCGACGCCGGGGATGTCGTAGGGAACGGCACCCGTCTCGCCAGCGACTTTCACGACGTCGCCGGTGGGCGCGTACAAAAATTCTGGTTCCTTGTCGATAAAGCGGGCGATCAGCCAAGGACAGGCAATCCGGTCAATCTTCGGACGTTCGCGGGTAATCCATTTCATGGCTGACTCCTTACGGTTTGCCGATCGTGGGGTGATTGCCGGCGGCCCACTCCTCGATGCCGCCGGTGAGATACGCTGCTTGGAAGCCTGTGTCTTCTAGCCGGGCGGCACTGTCCTGGCTGACTTGATGACCGTGTACGCAATAGACGATCACCGGTCGGCCGGTGTCGAGCGCGGAGATCCAGCCGTCAATGTTGTCGGGATCGCGCCAGGAGGCGCCTGCGATCATTTGCGCGCTGGCATCAAAGGCCGGCTTGCGTCTGACGTCGACAATCTGAGGTGGGGCAGGACCTTGGATAGCTTCGGCAAGTTCGCGGGGAGAAATGGCTGTGGGCATGATCTGGTATTCGAATTATTTTTGGGCCACGGCGAAGCGCTCGGCTGCCTGGGCCCAATGGATGTTCTGCACGAAGGCATCCACATAAGCCGCAGCTTTGGCGCCGAAGTCCATGTGGTAAGAATGCTCATACATGTCAAGCGCCAGGATTGGGGTAGCCCCGGCGAGGGTATGTGCGTGATCTGGCGCCCACTGGTTGACGAGCCGCTTGTCGCGCGGCGAGTAGGTCAGCAGCACCCATCCCGAGCCGCCGCCTAGCGCTTTGCCCATTGCGGTGAATCATGATGGATTCCTTGTTCGTGCGGCTCATGCGTGGAGGAGTGGGTAGGCGACCAGGCCGATTAGTGCAGCGCCGACGACGATGACTGGTTCAGGCAGCTTCTTGAATTTCCAAAGCAACGCGACGGTAACAAGCGCAAGCAAGACTGTGGGCAGATCGATAATTGAGCGTTTGGCCAGGACGATCACGGCGCCCGTGATGGCCCCAACAGCTGCCGCCGTCACGCCATCGACGAAGGCGATGATGCCGGGGCGCTTCCCGTACTTCTTGAAGTAGGGTGCCGGGATCACGGTGAACAGGTAGCAAGGCAGGAAGGTGCCCAGCGCGGCCACGGACGCCCCTGGCAGGCCGGCAACCAGATAGCCGATGAACCCGACCGTGATCACCACGGGGCCCGGCGTGATCATGGCCACTGCCACTGCGTCGACGAACTGCTTGTCGTTCAACCAATGGTGCTCGGTCACTACGCCGCCGTACAGGAACGGCACGATGGCAAGTCCGGACCCGAAGACGAAGGCGCCGGCCTTGGCGAAGAACACGCCGATTTGCGTCAGCAGCGGCCAGTCCACGGTGCTGACGATCCCGCCCACCGAGGGCATTTGCGTCGCCGCGAAGGCATTGAGGCCGCCTTGTCGCAGCCACTTCGGTGGCGCGCGCCAAAACCACACCACGATGCCGGCCGCCAGGAACAGCCAGGCGATCTCGGATTCGGTCACCACGGTCACTGTTGCCAACACCAGGTAGATCACCCACAGCAGCTTGTCCTTGCCCACGCTCTTGTTCGTGAGCTTGTAGGCGCTGATGGCAATGATCCCGATGACCGCGGCACCGACCCCATAGAACACCGACTGCATCCAGGTTAGCCCGCCAAATCGCACGTAGGCCCAACCCAGCGCCACCACCATCAGGAACGACGGGATGACGAACGCAATGCCGACCAAGGTCGCTCCGACGAGGCGATAGTGCACATAGCCGAAATAGATGGCGAGCTGCGCGGCCAGTGGACCGGGAGCCAACTGCGCCAGCGCTAGGCCTTCCTTGTAGTCGGCATCGTTGATCCACTTGCGCGTATCCACCAGGTCCCGGTGCATGTAACCTGCGAGGGCCACGGGGCCGCCGAAGCCCAGCGTACCCAGGCGCAACATATAGAGCACAAGTTGCCAGAGCGTATAGCTCGGCCGTTCGGCCGCCGGGGCCTGCGGAATTTCGGTTTGCTGCAGGTTGCTCATTGATCCTCCTTGAGATGGGTTCGGTGACGGCTAGCGTTTCCGGTTATTCAAAAAGTGGGCATGCAGGGAATCCAGCACCAAGCCGATTTCGGCCAGCAGCGCATCGTCGTCGGCTAGCCGCTCGCGGGCGCCGGCCAGAATCGCCTCGAACCCGCTCGCTTCGGGGACGGTCGGGCCGCCGACATCCAACGCGTGGACCATTCCCGCCAGACGCTGCAATCCAGGGTTCGCGTCAAGGCCAAAGCTCGCTAGCAGCACTTCGAAGGACACCTTCTCGCCGACGTGGGTGAAGGTCGCCCCGTCGTAGTCAAAGCCCAACGCGTCTGCGGGGCAATCGCTGGGGCTTTCGAGCCACAGGAATCGGGCGTGGGGGTCAATAAAGCGCTGGATCAGCCAGGCGCAAGTCACCCGGTCGACCCAAAGATGGCGGCGGGTGGCCCATAGCCGTCCCTGATACTGCGCGGGGGCGCGCCGGGCGATTGCCCCGGAAGCGGGATGCGGTTCTCCCGGCGACAGGATCGTTTCAACGGCGCCCGTGAAATCTCGCCACTGCGCTTCAGCACGCAAGGACGCCTCGTTGGGAAAGAAGTCGACCTTGCGGATCGCTTCAAAAATGCGTCCAAGCCGTCGCAACAAGCGGTTGAGTTCGGCCTCACTTAGTCCGGAAAGGGTCTGGCGGGCTTCCGAGACAGATGCAAGGAGTTCGGCATATTCGCTCGCTCGGTCGAACAGTGCGCGATATGCGGCAGCGTCGTCATCCTGATGGGGATGCACCGTCAACAGCCAGGCTTGGCCGTCCTGCTGCTGCGTCTCGTCGGCCAGCTCGCGGAACTGTTCCACCTGTTCGGCGCGGGCAGGCAGCAGATAGGCTCCGTCGCGCAAGGCGGCTCCGCCTAACGCCTTGAGGGTGCGCCAAATCCGCATGCGTGCAGTCGCGCCCGATGTGGGAAGGCTGACAATCAGCAGGATCCAGGAGTCTTGGGGTGTGGTCATGGAAGGCAGCATAGGGAGACATCGCACAGGTTTCAATGATGTAGAGATCATTACAAAAGTTCGTGCGATTATGGGATTTCGTCCCAATTGCGATCTCGCGTAGCTAGATCTAGGAAATGCTGCATCACAGCATTTCCACTAAAGGCGGACACCCGGCGTACGACAAGTGCACTGAAGGGCGAGTGTTTGCACCACGCGATTGGACGGCCAGCCGACGGCATTCCGCATGAACACGCACCTCGGACCGTACCGCGCGAGGTCGGGGTTCGGTTGCGGTACAGACAGCCGCCAACAAGAAGTGCAACCGCGCCATGCCACTTGACCAGGCACGGGCCACCATGGCAGCTGGAGTTCAGAGTTAAGCGAGCAAAGATTCCGTTGAGTGAGCGAAACCCGTCCTTGGTGAGGGTTCTTTTGCGCCCCCATTCATGCCGATAACTATTCTTGAACTAAACCCCTGACGCGGTAGGGTTGGCCAGCCTTAGCGGAGCGCCGCCGGTCGGGTTACGTGGTCATTGCCGGCACTGCCAGATCGTCTCGCAACGGGCCAGCAGAAAGCTCGGAGAGTCGCTGCTCGGCGTGATGCTGGACGATGGCCAAGGTTTCGATACGGAGAGGTTCGGAACGACGGATACATCCGAATCCCCTATCGGGCGTGGCTCATAGCTCCGAAACCCTGTCCATTTCGCCGGTTGGAAAGATGGGGGACGATGTGCTCATCAGTCGATCTTACTTACTTGGCTCGGTACCGAATACCGGGGATGCTGCGTGGGATCTGCAGCGGCCCCGTGGACATTTAGCAGGCTAGGTCGCTGTCGAGCCAGATGGCTCTAATCGACCCCGAAGAACCGTCCAGCCTCCGGCAGCAGGAGTGGCGGCTATCAGAGTGAGGATTCAACCGGTCGTTCGGGTCTGGTTCATCGCGAAGACCGCTTCCGAAGTGCTGCCGCCATTGCGGCTCTTTATTTTCGGCTCGGCGCGGTAGAACAGGTCCAGAAGCGATCGGGGTGAGTCGGTGAATGCTCAGGCAGCCATTGCGACTGCCTTAGTCGTTCGGCTAGTGGTCTGGCCCGTTCGACATGCGGGACTGCGGCAACACACGGCGCGGGAAACGCACCCGATACCCACAGAGCGGCGCGTGGTCAGGCAAGAGTCAGGGCCGTACCACTTGTGCCACCCCGCGTCGTCTCAGTTCGAAGCGATCCCGGCCTGTCGGACCACCTCGCGCCAGCGTGGGACCTCCTGGCGGATCGCCGCAGTCATCGCTTCCGGGGTGCCAGGCTCGATCTCCTTACCTACCTGCTCGTAGCTGCTGCGAATGTCGGCGGACTCCATGACCGCGGCCAGTTCCTTGTTCAGCCGGTTGACAATGGGCGTGGGCAAGTCCCGCGGCGCCACCACGCCGATCCAGACCGCGTCAAAGCCCTGCCAGCCGAGATGGCGGTGCGTCGGTATAAGCCGGCCTGGATTCGAGGACTTCCTGGAAACCAAAGTCATAAACGGAGCTTGACGCGGTAATCCGTGGAGTCTCGACATCTGCGGAAGAGGCAATGCCGGGCGTACTCGCGTGACGCCCGGCTCTCGACGCGAGGCCCGTTAGGCGTCGCGTTTTACGGCGGTCAGGCAGTTTCTTCTTCCCGTGCGGCCATCCAATTCAGCAAAACGGTCCTGCCCCACTGAATGTCGTCGCGTATAGCGCCCGATGCCATCTTCGCGTCGTGCTTCGTCAGTCCTTCTAGCACACGGTAGTGCGGATGCTCGTCCAGGCTTTCCCGGCTGGCTTGCAGTTCGGCGTGAAAGACGTGTAGCAGGGGGGCCATGCGTACCCACATGCTCTCGACGACCGAAAACAGGTTCGGCAGATGCGAGGCCGCCAGCAGTTCGAAATGGAATTTGCGGTTCTGGCTTGCTGCTTCGCGCGGGCTGGTTGCCACCGCCTTGATGAACGCTTCATGCGTCTTGCGCAGCCGGGCGATTTCCTGCGGCGTCACCCGAAGTGCGGCCGCTTCCGCGGCAGCGCCTTCGAGGAGGGTGCGCATCAACTGGATCTCGGACACCGTATCCGCATCGAGTTCGGGCACCGTGATTGATATTGCCGCTGTCATCGTCAGGGCTTGTTCGCTGACGAGCCGGAAGATTGCCTCACGCACTGGCGTGCTGCTCGTTCCCAGCGATTGGGCCAGTTCCGCCACGCGCAATCGTTCGCCCGGAACGTACTTGCCACTCATCAGTGCGGACCGGATCTGGTCATAGACGCGTGAAGACAGATTGCTCTTCTCCACGCGCGCTAGTTCTCTCGTGACGTCTTGCCTCGATAGGGGATGTTTAAGGACACATCATATGTCATACGCAATGCCCATCTACACGTCATCCCGGAATCTATCCCATACGGCCGGCTGGCCAGCAAGGCAATTGCCGGTTCCAGGCCGAGTGGCTTACTGGTGGCAACGAGACTCCAACACACCGCAGCCGTGCCCACCTCGGGGGTGGGCACGGCCTCGGCGACGCTACGGAGCGGCGGTCAGAGCCGGATCAGCTGCTTGCCTTGGGCATCCCCTGCCTTGAGGGCAGCCAGTGCCGCGGGCAGCGCAGCGAAATCGTACATGGTGGTCTCCGGCAACTGCAGATTGCCGCCGCGAAGCTGCTCGAACAGCCTGAGGCCGGCGCCCCGCCACTCTTGCCAGTCCTGTGCGGCTGCGAAGGCATGGGCGCTGTTGAGCGCTACCTCATGAAGCGAGATCGCACTAGTGAAGGCGGGCAGTGGTGCCTGCTCCTGGCGGTCCTGGATGCAGACCAGATGCCCGTTGTAGCCGAGTCGAGCGGCCAGCGAGCGGGCATGGTCGCCGCTGACCGTATCGAATGCGGCGTACAGCCTGCGCGTGCCGAGCACGGCCTGTAGCCGGTCGAGCCAGCCCGGCTCGCGGTAGTCAAAGGCGCCGGCCACGCCAAGGGCGATGAGCCGGGCGTGATGCCTCGTCGAGGCAGCGGCCCAGACCCGCCAGCCGCGCGCGAGCGCCAACTGGACGAGGATCAAGCCAACGCTGCCGCCCGCGCCGCTCACCAGCACGTCGCGCGCCGGCGCGTCGGGCACTTTTTGCAGCGCTTGCCAGGCGGTCAGCCCAGGACAGGGCAGGCTAGCGGCGAGTTCGTCGCTCACGTTTTCGGGCACCGGCAACAGGCATTCGGCGCGCAGGCAGGTGTATTCGGCAAAGCTGCCGTCGCGCGCCAGGTCCTGGTGGTAGGCAAAGCGGGCTCCGACAGGCAGCCGCACGCCGTCTCCCAGCGCTGCGATGCTGCCGAGGCCGTCGACGCCGGGTACGTGGCCTGGGCGCCACGCTGCGTGGCCCCATTCGATCATCTTCCAGTCCACCGGATTCAGGGCGATGATGCGGTTTGCCAGCAGTACTTCGCCAGCCCCGGGCAACTGCATCGCCTTGCGCTGCAGCTTCAAGGCCGAGGGCTCGCCTGTCTCGGACCAGGTCCAGGCAAGGTATTCGCGCGGGGAGGACTGGCGATCGTCGGTAGGTTGATGCATCTGGGGTTCCTCAGGCGGTTTCTGGCTGAGCATTGGCGATGCGCGCGTCGTCGTGAAAGTGCGGCAGTACGTGCGCCGCGATTTCCTCCATGACTTCCTGCACCGGCCGGTGGCTGCGGCGGAAGTGCAGGCCGATATGTCCGGCGCCGGCTTCGCGCATGGCATGGAGCTCGGCAATCAGGCCGTTGCGGCCAACTGCCGCGCCAAAGCGCTGGCGTTGCAGCGGCGCGTTCGCATGGTCCAGCAAGTCAAGATGGATAAAGCTGATGTAAGGCTTCGCGCCGGCCACGCTGCGCCAGAGCACGCTGCGGCGCGTGTGGTCTTCCGGCGTGCCGGGATAGGCAAGCCACCCGTCCATATGCTCACCTACCCAAGAGGGGGTCTGCTGGGCCAGTCCTGCTACCAACAGGGGCAATGGCTTATGAAGGCGCGGCAATACCTTGACGCCAGCGGGCAACTCGGCCGCGCCCACGTCGCGCAACAGTGCTACCTGGTTGCGGAAGGCCTCGCCGCGGTGTTCGAAGTCGCGGCCGAAGACCGGGTATTCGATGGGGCGATCGCCGCTGGCCACCCCGAGCAGTACCCTGCCGTTGCTGAGATGATTTACTGTGGCGGAGGATTTCAGTGTCAGCACCGGTTCGCGCAGCGGCAGCACCACCGCGGCCGTGCCGAGCAGGATGCGCTCGGTCACGCCCGCCAGGTAGCCCAGGTAGCTGAAGGTTTCGAAGACCTGCGCGGCGTCCCCGAACTGCGGGTCATAGAGCGGTACGTCCCGCACCCACAGTGCGCGAAAACCGAGTTGATCTGCCAACCTGGCCAACTCGCCGTGCCGGGCCAGGTCCGGCTCTCCGGGCAGGCGGCCGGCCTGGCGGCGCGCAAGGTCGCCGGCAGGCGACCAGTCATTGTCCAGCGGCAATTCGACGCCGACGCTGAAGCCGCCGGCGGTCAGTTTTTCCAATGCGGATGGCATGGCGATTCCTTGTGTGCCGGTCTATGCGGCGGCCTTGGTTTCGAGCGAGGCGGCGGTGTAGCGGGGGTAGTCTGTATAGCCGGCAGCAGCACCCCCGAAATACTTGGAGCGGTCGCCCACACTGAGCGGCAGCTTGTGCTGCAGGCGGTAGAGCAGATCCGGGTTGGCAACAAACGCGCGGCCGAAGCCGATCAGGTCCGCCCAGCCATTGGTCAGCGCTTGCTCGGCACGCGCCAGGGTGTAGTTGCCGGAATAGATCAGCGTGCCCGGATAGATGGCGCGCAACGCTTCCTTGAACGCCGCCGGCATCACCGGGGCATCTTCCCAGTCCGCCTCGGCGATATGAATATAGCCAACACCGATCTGCCCGAGCGCATGCGCAGCGGCAAGGTAGGTGGCTTCCGGCGTGTCGTCGACCGCGCCTTGCAGGGTGGTCAACGGCGCCAGCCGCACACCGATGCGTTCCTTTCCAACCACGTCGGTCACGGCCTGGGCCACTTCCTTGAGGAAGCGCAGCCGATTGGACAGCGAACCGCCATATTCGTCATCACGGGCATTGGCTTGCGAATCGATAAACTGGTTGATCAGGTAACCATTGGCGCCATGTAGTTCAACGCCGTCGAAGCCAGCCTCCAGCGCGTTTCGCGCGGCGCTGGCATAGTCCGCGATGATGCCCCGGATTTCGTCGACAGCAAGCGCGCGCGGCGTGGAATGCTGGATCATCTCGCCGACGCCGGCTTGCGGGCCGCGTCCCTCCGGATCGACGAATACCTTGACGCCATCCGCGACCAGCGCCGATGACGAAACCGGCGCGGCATTGTCCGGCTGCAGTGACGTGTGCGAAACCCGGCCCACATGCCAGAGCTGCGCGAACATTCTGCCGCCGGCGGCATGCACCGTGTCGGTGACCTTGCGCCAGCCGCGCACCTGCTCCGTGCTGTAGATGCCGGGGGTCCAGGCATAGCCCTGGCCTTGCCTGCTGATCTGCGTGCCTTCGGAAATGATCAAGCCTGCGCTAGCGCGCTGGCTGTAGTACTCGGCCATGAGGTCGGTGGCGATGTCGCCGACGCCAGCCCGCGAGCGGGTCATAGGAGGCATGACGATGCGGTTGGGCATCTCGATGTTGCCGAGGCGGTAGGGAGTGAAAAGCATGGTTCTCTCGCACGTAGGAAGGGTTGGGCTGAAAGCCGCCACGAGGAGCCGGCCAGCATGAAGACCCTTGGGGTTGCTCCGGCCGCGTTGCCGGCAAGATGTGGCGATTATCGGGAGAACCCGGGTTCCGAAAAAACCCCGCCGCGGGCAAATGATTCTTGCGCCCAGGTCAAGGATATGTCGATGTGCGCCCTGCGCTGGAGAACAACGGAGCGCGGGAGAACGGCTAGGAAACTGGCGGCTTTGGATGCGCCTCCGCGGCAAGGGCCGCCGGGCATTGTTGCCTCGGATTTGGGATCAACTCTATCGAAACGTCCGTTTCACCGAGGAGGTAAAACGGTGGATCGCTTTCGACACGATGCGGACCATGAACATCATGGGCATGTATCGCTGGGTATCGAATCACCGTCGGGGAGAGTGGTAAGGCCGCGTCGACCACGGCACGTTTCGGGGCTGAGGCGCTGGTTCCTGGGCGTGTTGGCGATCGCGCCGGCGCTAGCCGCAGTGACCACGAGGACCGATCGCGAGCCGCTGGTGCGGTGCTAATCTGCCCGGTGAATAGATCGTTCGCTCATCGGCCAAAGTCGCCACTTCCGACCGGTAGCGTCCAGGACGACCCTCCAAATCACCCGGCCCCTAGGCGACCTTGCGGCAATTGCTGTCGCCACACGTCTTCCCCATTGTGGGGATGCCATCCGGAAGACTTCCGGCTCGGCGCGATGTACTATCAGTTCAAGGCAACGTGCCTCAGCCCTCACGAGGGTGGTGAGATCCCTAGCCACGATTCCGCTCATCAACTGCCTCAAGCAAGAAATCCAGGAACGTGCGCACCTTTGTCGACAGATTTCGGCTGCTGGGATAGACGGCTGAAACTGCCTGGGACGGTGGACGTACGTCCGCCAGTACCTCGACCAGGCGACCACTACGAAGATCATCATCAACCGTGAAATCGAGCAATTGCGCGATACCGGCATCGCTGAGTACGGCAGCCAGCGTGCCCAGCGGGTGATCAAAGGTCATGCTCGAGCGAATGGCGACTTCGCTTTTGGAATTCCCCTCTGCAGAAAAAGTCCAAGGCAGGACGCGTCCGCTATCGGGCATAAGCAACCCCAGGCAATTATGCTGGCGCAAATCATCGGGGCTGCGGGGGACATCATGCTGGCGCAGGTACGCTGGCGTGGCAACGACACGAAACTGTGCCTCATGCAAGCGGCGCACAACTAGCCGTGAGTCTGCTATCTGCCCCAGCCGGATAGCCATATCAAAGTCCTGTTTCACAAAATTAGCCAACGAATTGCTAAGAGAGACTTCGATCCTCACTTGCCCCATGTAGCGCTCGACGTACCGCGGGATCAGTGGGATGACGCGCTTGATGCCGTAACTGTAAGGCAGGCTTATGCGCAGCACTCCGCGAGGCCTGCTATGGCAGGTAAGCGCCTGCTCTACCTCTTGGATGCTTTCCAGCGCCTGGTGGCAGGTCTTGTAGTAAGCAAGTCCGTCGTCCGTCAGGCGGATGGCGCGGGTTGTGCGCTGAAACAGCTTGAGCCCCAACCTGTTCTCCAAGCGCCGCACAGCCTTACTAATCGCGGACGGTGTGGTCCCCAGGGAGGCCGCTGCCGCGGTGAAACTCTGCGCTTTCGCCGCGGCGCAGAACAGTTCCACTGTATTCAGTCTGCTTGTGCCCAGATCTTTCATGACGTGTGTCCCCGAAAGGAAGTATCGCGGCATCATCCCTTGCCGCGCGGAGCTTGGCCAACGTGATATGGCCGACTCGCAATGCTGCATGTTCAAGAATTTGTGCCGCCGTGGCACAAATGAAATGCCGCCAGATGACTTCTTGTTAGTAGGGACTACTCGTAGAGTATGAAGTCATCAGGATCGTAACTATATGGAGTCTAGGGATGAACAGAATCCAATTTTTTCCTGCGTCACCGAGACTGCACTTGGGCGTAATCGTAGGGCGCGCACTGCTGGGCGCGCTGTTTGTCGTATCTGGCTTGTTGAAAATCGGACATTTTGCCAGCGTTTCGGCAATGCTCACAACCTTAGGGCTGCCATTCGTGCAGTGCGTCACCGTCCTTGTCATCATCGTCGAAGTTGGTGTAGGGCTGGCATTGGCGCTAGGTTGGAAAACGCGGTTGGCCGCTGCGGTACTGGCGCTGTTTGTGGTTCCGGCCACGCTTACCTTCCATAGCTTCTGGCTCGCTGACTCTGCCAACTACAGTAACCAGCTGAATCATTTCCTCAAGAATAGCGCCCTGTTCGGCGCATTGCTGATGCTCGCATGCACCGATGCAATCCCACGCCTCAGCCGGGCTGCCGACTAGGCAAAGTCGAGAGTCCGTGGCGAACCTTCGGTCAGGATCTGAGCCGGGTTGCCATCAATATCCAACAATGCCCCAACAGGAGGCACCTGCGATGTTTAAACCGCAGCCCACTATAGACGTTTCAGCGGTCGTGGACACAAGCCGCCTCAGCACCTTCCAGATCTGGATCCTGGTGCTGACTGGCCTGACAGTCATCATCGATGGGTTCGACGTGCAATCCATGGGCTTCGTCGCGCCCGCCATCATCCAGGTCTGGGGTGTGGACAAGGCTGCGCTCGGCCCGGTATTCGGCGCCGGCTTGCTGGGCATGCTTCTGGGTTCGCTGGCCTTCAGTGTCGTTGCCGACAAGGTGGGGCGCCGCCCGGTCTTGATCTGGGCTACGCTTGCCTTTGCGCTGTGCATGCTCGCCACTTCTCAGGCGACCACCATTACGCAACTGCTGGGGCTGAGGTTTGCTACGGGCGTGGGCCTGGGCGCCATCATGCCCAACGCCATGGCGCTGGCGAGCGAGTTCAGCCCCAAGCGCAAGCGCGTGACGCTGATGATGCTGGTGTCTTGCGGTTTCACTGTCGGTGCGGTGCTGGGTGGTCTGATCTCGGCCGTGCTCATTCCGGCCTGGGGCTGGCAGTCCGTTTTCATCGTGGGTGGCATGGTGCCGATGGTGCTTGCGATCTTGATGTTTCTGCAGATGCCTGAGTCCATGCAGTTCTTGGTGGTGCGCAGCGTGCGGCTCGATCGGGTAGCGGCGTGCCTGCGCCGCATCGACCCGTCCCTGGCGGTCACGCCGGATACGCGCTTGGTCGTGCACGACGCTCGCCAGGGTGGCGTACCCGTGCTGGAGCTGTTTCGCGGCGGCCGCGCCAGGACGACCTTGCTCCTTTGGGCAGTCAATTTCATGAACCTGCTCAATCTATACTTTCTCTCCAACTGGCTACCCACGATCGTCAAGAGCGCCGGGCTCCCGACTTCGACGGCGGTGCTGGTAGGCACGACGCTGCAGATAGGTGGGGTGGTCGGAACGCTAGCGATGGGGCCGGCGATTGACCGCATCGGCTTCTTCAAAGTACTCGTGCCGGCCTTCCTGTTGGCAGCGGTCACAATTGCAACTATCGGTCAGTCCGGTCTACCGCCGGCATTGCTGTTTCTCGTTGTCGGCATCACTGGGATCTGCATCATTGGCGGTCAGCCTGCGGTAAATGCCCTGGCTGCCACTTACTATCCGACCTCGTTGCGCTCCACTGGCGTGGGCTGGAGCCTGGGAGTGGGACGAGTTGGCTCCATTGTGGGGCCGGTGGTCGGAGGCGAACTGATCCGGCTGAACTGGTCTAATGCCGACCTATTCCTCGCTGTGGCTGTGCCGGCTGTAATCTCCGCGCTGATGCTGTTGCTGATGGCGAGGCGTCCCCACTTGGCAATCAACGCAAGCGAAGCGCAATGACGGCGTTGTGTACGCAGCCCGTGCAGTCTTCCAACGAGCGATTGCAGTACGGTCGCGCACCTGCTATTGATGCTCGGTTCATGCTGCTGTCCGGGCCAACTCCCGGCTGGCGTTCTTTGACGGCCCCTCCAGCGAATCCGGCACCTGCGATCCGCGACAGAGGGAAACCATCTACCCCGGAGGTGTCAAAAAGCCAGGTGAATGACTGCTCGCTGCTGACCAGAGTGACGGTTTCGCCGAGTGCGACAATGATACAGGGAGGGTTGGCATCCAGGCGGACGAAGCGGTCAGCCGATTCGCTGGAAGCAGCTCCTCCTGGGGGATTGAGTGGATCAGCCCAAACCGGGAAGAGGAGATATAGCCGAAGGGGAAATGCGAAAGCCAGGGCGGCGATCTTCGACATGAGGAACTCCAGTGGAATCGCTAC
Source organism: Cupriavidus sp. GW823-FHT07A04 (assembly GCF_058794615.1). Lineage (NCBI taxonomy): Bacteria > Pseudomonadati > Pseudomonadota > Betaproteobacteria > Burkholderiales > Burkholderiaceae > Cupriavidus > Cupriavidus sp. GW823-FHT07A04. Next base: position 28,493 of record NZ_JBXAHA010000024.1, on the reverse strand, counting down.
GTGAGCAGAAATGGTGCGGTGTATCGAGAACCATAGATCACTGGACTCAACGCCACGCTGTCGCCAGCCTTACGGAATTGTCATTCAGCATGCATATGATTTCGGTTAAAAATGACGTCCGGAACTGGGTTTCCTGCTCAAGGGACATCAAATGAAAATTCTGATCGTCGAAGACGAGGCCAAGACAGCAGACTACTTGCGCATAGGTTTGACCGAGAGCGGATGTGTGGTCGATGTGGCAAGCAATGGCATCGATGGGAGACATCTGGCTGTACAGAACGACTACGACGCGATTGTGCTTGATGTCATGCTGCCCGGTATCGATGGATTTGCCGTACTGGAAGCGCTCAGGGCCAGCCGACAGACACCTGTGATCATGCTGACCGCCCGTGACAGGATCGAAGACCGCGTGAAAGGTCTGCAGGCGGGCGCTGATGACTACTTAATCAAACCCTTCTCATTCCTGGAACTGCAGGCACGATTGCATGTGTTGATCCGACGCGGAAAGCCGCAGGAAATGGTGCATCTTCAAATTGCCGACCTCCACGTGGATATGTTGGCACGCAAGGCTTATCGCGGCAATGTGAGGCTGGAGCTGACCGCCAAGGAGTTCAATCTGTTGACCACGCTGGCGAGGCGTAAGGGAAAAATACTGTCAAAGACGGAGCTGGCGGAACTCGTGTGGGATATGAACTTCGACAGCAACACCAACGTGGTCGAAGTTGCGATCAAGCGGCTGCGGGACAAGATCGATGGGCCGTATGATAACAAGCTGCTACACACCATTCGTGGTATGGGCTACGTTCTAGAGTCCCGGATCAATGATGTGACGCAATGATACGCTCGATTGCATTCCGGCTCTCGTTACTATTCGGGCTGGTCGGCCTTTTAGTGTTCGCGCTTTCAGGCATCGCACTATATCAAGGACTCCGTCATACGCTCGATCAGCAATTGGACAACGACCTGCGCGCGAAACTGGAGGTGGTCCAGAACCTCGTGGAGAAGGTGCCGTCGGTCGAGCGGTGGGGTGAGTTACGCGACGCATTGACCATGTTGACCACCACGGACGGAAACACTCGCTTCTGGATCTCCTGTATGGATCCCTCCCTGAATTACGGAAAGAACTTTCCGTCCGCGCTTCATCCGCCAGGGGACAGCCGCATCAAGCAATTGGTGCTCGATGATCCGCAGCACCCGCTGAGAACCCTAGGGAAAATGCTAAAACCTCTGGCGGACCATCCGGAGATCCATCTGGTTGTAGGAGTAAGCACAACGCAGATCGCGGAAACGATGCGTGCTTTCGCAGTCGGACTGACCATAATCTGCTTGTGTGGCATCGTACTCGTCAGCGGACTCGGCTACTGGGTGGCACGCGTTGGACTGCATCCGGTAGCGCAACTATCCGCTTGCGCGCAGTCACTCAGCCCGAGCAATCGGGCTCAACGTTTGCACCTTGTTCCGGCAGTTAGTGAGCTGACCCCTTTGGTATCATCGTTCAACGGCGCGCTAGACCGGCTTGAATCTGCCTATGCGCAGCTAGAAGGCTTCAGCGCCGACGTAGCGCATGAACTGCGAACGCCGATAGGAAATATGCTTGGAGCCACGCAGGTGATGCTCACTCGCGAACGCAGCGCGGCAGATCTGCGGGATGTATTGCAGTCAAATCTCGAGGAGCTCGAACGTCTCGGAGCCATCGTCAATGACATGCTATTTTTGGCCCGAGCCGACCAGGGAGAGGCTGCACAAACATTGAGGCAGACCCGGCTCTCCGACGAGGTGAAGAAAACGGTTGAATTTCTGACGCCATTGATCGACGAGAAGGCTCTGACGGTCCAAACAGAGGGAGACGCAGAAACACTTGTGGACCGGGCGTTGTTCCGGCGAGCGATAACCAACTTGCTGCACAATGCCATACAGTACTCGTCCCCTAGTTCGAATGTGCGCGTAACAATGCGGGTGTGCCACGAAGGCGCTGAAGTTGCGGTGTCAAATGTTGGCGCCCAAATTGCATCGGAACACCTGAATCGTTTGTTCGACCGTTTCTATCGCATTGATTCATCACGAGCGCGAGGCTCGGACAGCCACGGCCTCGGCCTGGCGATCGTGAAGGCCATAGCACGCATGCATGGTGGCACCGTTTTCGCTAGCAGTAGCGAAGGCATAAACACCTTCGGTATGAGAATTCAAGGCAGTATGTTCGAGGGCCTTCAGAATCGCCAACGCCCCCGACCTGTCGGCGATGTCCGCAGGAGTCAGGTTCACCATTAGCAGCCGGCCATTCCTGCCCGCGGCAATATGCCACCTGCGCTAGACCAGCATCTTTCCCGCTTCCGGGTCGCACTCTTTCGTCAATGGCGCTTTCACGGATCGGCTATCCTGTTCCATATCCGAACCTGTGTACAGGTCTACGGCGAATTATCAAACGGGCCCTGATGTGCGCGCGGCGGCAGCAGTGGAGACACGCGACCCATGCAGCTTGGCGATGCGAACGCGATGGCAACCCCGTCTGTCAGTTGTCGCAAGCATTGTCCTGCAAGGCGAGGTCGCCTTCCCTGCATACCAGTCCGCGCGGTAACGGGTGCGCGTTGGCAGGATCGTGCAGTACCGGCCCGGAAGCCGGTGTCATGGCAGTGTCGCACTTGCCACCGGACCACTCTCCCTGAGCCCTCCTCCTAGGGCGCGATACAGGTCGATGGCATTGGCTAGGCGAAGCTGGCGCGCCTGTATTAGCGCCTGCTCCGCGGCAAGGAGCTGGCGCTGCGCATCCAGCGATTCCATTTGACCGCCCACGCCATTGCGCCATCGCTGGCTGACAAGCCGGTACCGCGCAGCCTCGGCGTCACGCACCTGCACCTGGCCCGCCACCGTCTCCTGCAAGGTGGCGAGCGCCGATAGCGCATCGGCCACTTCGCGGAACGCCACTTGGATGGTGCGCTCATAGTTGGTGGCCTGAATGCGCAGGCGAACCTCGGCCAGATTGAGATTCGCACGGTTGCGGCCTAAATCGAAGACCGGCAGCACGAGTTGCGGCGCGAATGACCAGGTAGCGGTGTCGGACCCGAAGAGGCTGGCGAGGGTAGGGCTGATGCTGCCCGCCGTCGTGGTCAGCGTGATGCGCGGGAAAAATGCCGCGCGCGCCGCCCCTATAACGGCATTGGCGGACTGCAACTGTTGTTCGGCCTGGCGGATGTCGGGTCGCCGAACCAGCAGGTCCGATGGCAATCCGGCCGGAATGTCGGCGATCACGCTGCTTTCCGACAGCGCGAGCGGCGCGGGTAGCCCTCCCAGTGCGGCCAACGGGGTTCCGATCAGCACTTCCAGCGCATTCTGCGCCTGCGCGCGAAGGCGGCCCAGCTCGGCCACGGCCACACGGGCCTGGGCGACCAGGGATTCGTTATCCTGCAGGTCCAGCGCCGCAGCCATGCCGGCGTCGTATCGCTGCCGGGTGAGCGCATAGGCGCGGTTGCGCGCGTCGAGCGTGGAGCGTGCGATGGCATACTGCTCGGCGTACGAGCGCTCCGCGAGATAGGCCTTGGCTACTTCCGCCACAAGAGAAAGCTGCGCGGCGCGACGTGCTTCTTCGGTGGAGAGGTACTGTGCGAGTGCCGCATCGGATAGGCTTCGCACGCGGCCGAAGAAATCCAGTTCGTAAGCGGTGACAGCACCACCGGCTTGGTAGGACTGTCGGATCTCGCCTTGACTATTGAGCGATTGCGCGGTGGATGTCCGCTGGCGCGTGAAACCCGCCGTCGCATCGAGCCGCGGCAGCAAGTCGGCGCGCTGCACGCGATAGAGGGCGCGCGCTTCGTCGATCCGGAGCGCGGCCACGCGCAGATCGCGATTGTTCTCCAGCGCGGCGGCAATCACGCCTTGTAAGCGCAGGTCGCGGAAGAATTCGCGCCAGCCGATGTCGCTGGCGCTGCGCGATGTGGCCGGGGCTGGCTTGGCAAAGCCTTCAGGCGCATCAGGGTAGGCGGGGGCCACTGGCGATGCAGGGCGTTCATAGGGGGGCGCAAGCGTGCAGCCGGTTATAAGGAAGCCGGTCAGCAGCGCGGACAGTCTCGGGATCATTTCAGGGTTCGGACGTGCGGTGGGAACTGCCGCAGTTCGGCGGGGTCGTCGGGTCTGCATGGCGTCGCCCTATTCCGTGGCAGCCGCCGGCTGCTGCAATTGCACGGGTCTCCTGCGGTAGCGCGAGAGCCTGTCAAGTCCCAGGTAGACCACTGGAGTGGTGAAGAGCGTGAGCATCTGGCTCAACAGCAAGCCGCCGACCACGGCCACGCCGAGGGGCTGCCGTAGCTCCGCGCCGGTACCGAAGCCGAGCATTAGCGGTACGGCGCCTAGCAGAGCTGCCAGCGTGGTCATCATGATAGGACGGAAGCGCGTGAGCGCGGCCTCATAGATGGCCTGTCCAGGACTGATGTCGCGCGCGCGCCGCGCTTCGAGCGCGAAATCGATTAATAGGATGCCGTTCTTCTTGACGATGCCGATCAGCAGGATTACGCCGATCAGCGCCATGATCGAGAAGTCAAAGCCGCCGAGCCACAGGAAGGCGAGAGCGCCAATGGCGGCCGACGGCAACGTGGACAGGATGGTGAGCGGATGGACCAGGCTCTCGTACAGCACACCGAGGATGATGTATACAGCGAGCAGCGCAGCCAGGATCAGGCTCGGCTGACCAGCCAGCGCCTCCTGGAACGCCTGGGCCGAGCCGAGGAATGTGCCTTGGATGGAGGCGGGCATGCCGATGCGTCGGCGTATCTCATCGATCCGCGCCACGGCGTCGCCGAGCGGCGCGCGCGCAGCCAGGTTGAACGATATGTTGACGGCGGGCAACAAGCCGTGGTGCAGGATCGAAACCGGCCCGGCACCTGGCGCGGCGATGGTGACGATGGCCGAGAGCGGCACCATGTCGCCGGAAATCGGCGAGCGCAGCCGGAGCGATTGAAGCGTCTCGATATTGCCTCGACCGTCGCCGTCCACTTCCAGCACCACCTTGTACTGGTTGGTATCGGTCTGGAATTCATTGATCTGGCGCTGGCCGAAGGCGTTATATAGCGCGTCGTCTACATCGCCTGCGGTGAGACCCAGACGGGCGGCAGCTGCGCGGTCAATTTGCAGGCGAATGACGTTGGCGCCGAGCTGCAGATCGCTGGACAAGTCACGGTAGAGCGGCTCCTTTTGTAGTTCAGCGGCCAGGCGCTGCGACCAAGTGTACAGATTACCCGTGTCGTTCGCCTTCAGCACATATTGATATTGGGCGCGCGGCTGGCCCGCGCCGATGTTGATGTCCTGCGCCGCGCGCAGATAAAGCTGGATGCCGGGTATTGCCGCCAGCTTGGGGCGCAGCCGGTCGATTAGGGCACTGGCTGAAACGTCGCGCTCAGAGCGGTCCTTGAGCACTATCCAGAAGCGCCCGTTGGCCAGTGTCTGACTGCCACCGGTCATACCAACTGACTGGGTGATCGTGAGCACGGCAGGATCGGCGCGGATGATGTCAGTCAGCGCCCGGTGCTTCTCGAGCATGGCCGTGTATGGGACATCGGCGGCCGCCTGGGAGGTGCCTACGATAAAGGCTGTATCCTGCAGAGGAAAGAAGCCCTTTGGCATCAGCACGAAGCCGGCTGCACTGAGGCATACGGTGATGCCGAACACGCATAGCATAAGGCCCTGTCGGCGCAGGCACCAGCGCAGTCCAGCGGCGTATCGCTGCACGAGCCATGCGGACAGCCGGGATTGCTTGAGATCAACGCCATGCGCACCCCGGCGCATGGCCACGGCAGCGAGCGATGGCGCCAGCGTCAGAGAAATGACCACGGAGATCAGGATGGCCACGGCAGAGGTCAGCGCGAACTCGCGGAACAGCCTGCCGACCACGCCAGACATGAACAGGAGCGGGATGAACACGGCCACCAGCGACAGGCCGATTGATAAAACGGTCGAACCGACCTCTTCCACGCCGCGCAGCGCAGCTTGTCGCATGCTCAGCCCGGTTTCCTGATAGCGATGAATGTTCTCGATCACGACGATGGCGTCATCGACGATGAAGCCAACCGCCACCACCACAGCGACGAGCGTCAGGTTGTTCAGGCTGAAACCCATCAGGTACATGGCCGCGAAGGTGGCAGCCAGGGACACTACTAGCACCGCCGCGACGACCAGTGTGGCAGACCACTGGCGTAGGAACAGCGCCATCACGCCGATCACCAACGCGATGGTTATCACTAGCGTCAACTCGACCTCGTGCAGGGAGGCGCGAATCGTGCGGGTGCGGTCGTTGGTGATCTCTACCTGAATGGCTGCGGGCAGCGCTTCGCGCAGGGCAGGAAGCGCGCGTGCGATGCGGTCATATGTCCCGACGATGTTGGCGCCGGGCTGGCGCATGATCGACAGGGCGACACCTGGCCGGCCGTTAGGAAATGCGTTCACATAGGCATCCTCTGGGCCCAGCGCGACCTGTGCCACATCCTTCAGGAATACCGGGCTGCCCCCCCGCCAGGCAACCACGAGGTCGCCGTAGGCGCCTGGCTCGAGCAACTGGCCGTTGGTGTCGAGCGTGCTCACGCGCGTGTCGCCATATAGCGCGCCTTTCGGCGCATTGCGGCTGGCGGCGCGAATGGCGGTGCGGATGTCCGCCAGCGTCAGGCCCACGCCCGCGAGCGCCACGGGCGACGCCTGCACGCGAATGGCCGGTCTGCGCAGGCCGGTGGTAGTGATCAGGCCCACGCCGGGCAATTGGCCGATCTCGCGCACCAGAACACGCTCTGCATAGTCGCTGACCTCGGTCAGCGAGAGCGAATCGGAATGCACGCCAATGATCGCGACTGGGCTGTCGGCTGGGTTGACCTTGCGCCAGGTCGGCATGGACGGCATGTCAGGCGGCAACCTGCTGCTGGCCCGGTTGATCGCCGCCTGTACCTCCTGCACGGCGCTGTCGAGCCGTGTATCCAGCGTGAACTGGAGGACGATGCTAGCTGAGCCCAATGCGCTGGTTGACGTCATCTCCGCAATGCCCGGGATCGCACTAAACTGGACCTCAAGCGGTGTGGCGACTGACGACGCTATGGTGTCGGGACTTGCTCCAGGCAGTAGCGCGTTGACCTGGATGGTTGGCACTTCGGCCTCAGGAAGCGGTGCGACGGGCAACTGGAAGTAGCTGACTACGCCCAGCAGGACCAACGCCATGGCGAGCAGGACGGTGCCGATCGGGTGATCGACGAACCAGCGATAGAGGGGGGCTCGTTCTGTCACGTCAGATTCTCGCCTTCGTGGTGGCAGGCGGAACGGTCACGCGTACGCCAGGGCGCAGGCGCGACTGTCCGTCGGATATCAGCTGGTCGCCGGCGGTCACGCCATCGATCACGACTTGCTGCCTGTCCTGGTAGAGGACGTTGACCGGTATGATTTCCACTGTGCTGTCCGGCTTCAGGCGGAACACATACGGTTTGTCCTGCTCGCCATAGCGGAGCACCGCAGGCGTGGAAACCAGCGCGTCGTGCAGCAGCCCTGTCTGTAGACGCACAGTGACAAACTGGCCGGGCCAGAGCTGACCAGCACTGTTATCGAACTCCGCCTTGACACGTACCGCGCCATTGCTTGTACCCACGCGGCTGTCGATCACCAGCAGTCGTCCCTGCGCCACGGACGTTCCAGCCTCGCGAGATATCGCTTGCACAGCGGCTGGCGTGCCGGCGCGAATCAGGCTCTGTAATACTGGCAGCGCCGACTGCGGCATGGCGAACTCCACCGTTATCGGTGCGATCTGCGTCACTGTAAACAGCCCCTCGGTGTCATTCATACGGACCAGATTGCCTTCGTCGACATTGCGCAGACCGACCCGCCCAGAAATGGGCGAGCGTATCCGCGTATAAGACAGCCGCACTTCCTCGGCGGCGATCGCGGCGCGGTTGCCTTGCGCGGTCGCGCGTAGCTGTTCCACCAAGGCTACTTGCCGGTCGAGTGTCTGGCGCGGGATCGCGTTCTCGCCTATCAAGGTCTTGTAGCGCTTCAGATCCAGTTCGGCTATCCGCAGTTGAGCCAGGGTCAGCTCCAGCGTGGCGCGGACCTGGTTGAGTGCCGCCTGGACGGGGCGGTCGTCCAGGGACGCTAGCAATTCTCCCTTCGTGACCTGCTGGCCTTCAACCACATAAAGGCGTGTGAGATGGCCATCGATCTGCGCCCGCACCACGACGTCGCGCAACGAACGCACTGTGCCGACGCTTTCCGCTTGGCGTGGCACATCCCGCGCCTCCACGCGTGAAAGCAGTACCGGAACGGGCGGGGGCGGCGCTGCGGGGGCGGGCGAATGGCTCGACTGGCTGCGCTGGAGCAGGCCCAGTGTGCCGAGCAGGATCAGTGCGAGGGCAGAACTGGCCAGAGCCGCGCGTCGCGAGCGGGTGGAGAGGGGCGGCAATTGCATTTCGGGTAGGCCATTGCGGGCCATGAATCATTGGCAAGGAATTTATAGCGGAAGATCGCTGGCGCCACGCTGACGCCACGCTGACAGTTGTGTTGGGCAGTACGCTCGCGCGCAATCGCGATGTCGCTGGCCGCGCATGAAATGGCATTCACCGGCCTGACAAATGTTGGCGTCAGGCTACCACGACCACGCGGCTCGCTATGACCGAAGACGGGGTGGCTTCCGTCATTCGTCAGGCTAGTTGTGAGTGGCCGGGGCTGTCCACCTGAAGCCGCTCCTGCTCGACCAAGGGATGAAGGCCGAGAACGTTGCCTGGGTAGCGGGCGTTGCGGGCGGCCTTGTCGGTGCCGTCGCCAGCATGATCGGCGGCTATGTCACCAAGCGGTATGGGGTACGCGCAACACGCTGGCATTATCGCCGGTCTGTTGGGGGTACTCATGCTCACCCTGCAATATCTCAGGGCCGCGCCGCTCGGCAGGCCAAATGTCGGGTCGCTCGGATAGCTCGTCGCCTCCGGCTCCATGGGCATCTTGACGTCAGCATAGGACTAGGCATGAAACATACCGATCAACGGAACATAGAACGAACTGGCGCCCCGGATGGGTGGGGAACCAGCGACCAATGATTGCTTGGGGTGAGCTTCATTCTGATCGCCTTGAACCTGCGAATCATCTTCGCCAGCGTTGGCCCCTTGCTCAAGCGCCTGGATATCGATCTAACCATCACGCTGCTCGTCACCACCTTGCCTGCTTTGCTGCTGGGACTGTTTTCCGTCATCGGCTTGAAGCTGCGACACCGGCTGGGCGAAGAGCGGGCGATGCTGGTGGCGCTGGTGTTCTTGAGTGCCGGATGCGCGCTGCAAATCGCCAGTGCTTGCCCCCCAAGCTCATCTGGCCGGCTTCCGCGGCATCCTGCATGCCGACGCGTATGCGGGCTTCAACGCCACTTTTACGGATGGCAGCTACAACGCTCGGCCTGAGGCACTACCGAAATCCTAGCGCCCCGTCACCACAGGGATGCCGATTCGCTTACTGCCAAGGGGCAGTGACTGGCCCATAATTCATTCCATCTGCCGCAACGGCACTATGTTTCCAGGGCCGAGGCGATGGCTTTCGTCCATACGCCAATGGCAAAGGCGCCGGGGTCCACATGCCCGAGTGCTCGTTCTCCGATGTAGGACGAGCGGCCTTTCAGCGGCATCATGTTGCGCGTCGCTTCCGCGCCACCCAAGGCTGCATTCACTACCTGAGTTGCGGCATGCAATGCGCTCTGACCTGCCTCCTGCGAGCGCAACGCGAGGGCCGCAGGCAGCAGGGCATCGAGCATCGTTCTGTCACCGGCTCCAGCGCCGCCCAGCCTGACCATGCCGTCGCAGCCTGCTTGCAGCGCTTCGGCCCAGGCGGATATCGAGGTGAGGCTTGTGCTGGTCGAGAGGGCAGCGCCGGCACGCAGGACAAATACCGCGTACAACGGGCCGGAAGTTCCCCCCAGGACCCGACGCAGGATGCCCGATATCTGCTGCAGGGCAATGGCCGGCCGATCCAAAGCGAGGGTATCGAGTGCGTCGTCGATCGCGCGTGCGCCTCGGGCGAGACTGATGCCGATGTCGCCATCCCCGACAACAGAGTCCAGCTCGGTCAGGATCTCCTCGTTTCGCTGCAGGGCTTGTGTGACGGACTGCAGGACACGCCTGAACACCTGGGCGTTGGCCGCAGGCCACGCAGCACCCTGGGTTGCGCTTTGTTCCGCCGCCTTATCACAAGACTGCCTGGAAATTCCAACTGCGGGAACGGTCATGCCGTGCCAGGCGGTGGCGCCGGCGGGGGCATTGAGGCGCGCCAGAATCGCATCGTCGACCCGCATGAGGGAGATCGAACAGCCGGCCATTTCCAGCGCGGTAAGAAAGGTGCCGACCATCGCAGCTTCCACCTTGATACCGTGCGCAGAGCATCTCAGCAGGGCCTGGCGGGTGACAATGTCCAATTCTTGCGCTGGTGTGGCGCCGAGGTTATTGACCATCAGCGCGACACGATCGCCTGCTTTCAATCGGCCTTGCTCGATGATCCGTTCCAAGAGAACGTTGACCATGTCATCCGCCCGCTGGATAGGGCCACGACGCACGCCACTCTCGCCGTGAATGCCGAGCCCGTATTCGACTTCGTTGTCTTCAATCTTGAAGCCTGGCTTTCCGGCGGCAGGTACCGTACAGGCACTTAGCCCCAGCCCCATGCTGAACAAGCCAGCGGCTGCCTGTTGAGCCTCGGCCCTGACCTCCGCGAGCGATAGACCGGCATCGGCTGCAGCGCCCGCGACCTTATGAATGAACACCGTGCCGGCAATGCCGCGGCGGCCCACCAGGCCGCCGTTGTCGTTCAGGGCAACGTCATCGCCCACGACCAGGATCTCGACCTTCACGCCGAACGTTCTGGCAATCTCTGCGGCCAGCCCGAAGTTAAGGCGATCGCCTGTGTAGTTCTTCACGATCAAAAGCACGCCAGCCGGGCCGGCGACAGTCATGATGGCGTTGAGAACGGCGTCCACGCTGGGCGAGGTGAATACCGGCCCGGCAACGGCAGCCGTCAGCATGCCGCTGCCTACGTAACCCCCGTGGGCAGGTTCGTGGCCGGCGCCGCCGCCCGAAATGATGCTCACCTTGTTGGCGGCGGCGAGCGCCTGGAAGTCTTTGCGAACGACAGTGTTCTCGCCTGCCAGCAGCGTCAGCCTGTGGTCGGCCAGCACAACGCCCTCAAGCATTTCGTCGACCACTGAAAGCGGGTCATTGATCAGTTTCTTCATCGTGATGTTCCCTTTCGCCTGAATCTGTCGCCAGGAATGCTGGCTGGGGCACCGCCAAGGCATCCGTCCAGCGACGCAGCCAGCCACGGTGACAATTTCTTATAGTAAGCGGAATCAACTGGCCGAGGCTGAACGTGCAGCTAAGCGCGTCAGGGGTACCGGAGAAATACCGCGCATCAACCTTCGGCGTGCTTGTGATTCAGATAAGTATACGCTAATGTATTGTCATGATTGAAAACGACATCTTCAAGGCGCTGGCCGATCCGACCCGCCGCACGATCTTCGAGAAGCTGGCGGCTGGCAGCATGAACGCCAGTGCCTTGCGGCAAGGCATGGAGATCAGCCAGTCGGCCATGTCCCAGCACCTTTCGGTCCTGCGCAACGCCAGGCTGGTGCGTGAAGAGCGGCAAGGCCGTTTCGTGAATTACGAGGTCAACCCAGAGGGCCTGGCGCTCATCGCGGGCTGGCTGGCGAAGTATCGCGCCTACTGGCCTGCGCGCGTCGACACGTTGAAGGCTTTGCTGAAGGACATGGACCAATGAACGGCATGCAAACCGAAGGGCAGATGAGGGATCTGGTGCTCGAATACGAACTCGACGCGCCGCCCGAGAAGGTCTGGCGGGCAATCAGTATCCCCGCGTTTCGTGAGAAATGGCTGCCCCAGGGAGCATTGGCCGATGCCGAGCCGGTTTCTTCGACGCCAGATGAGGAAATTCGCTACAGGATGCGGGAGGAAGAGCCGCCTTTCCTCGAAAGCATCGTGACGCTGCAGCTCAGGCCCAATGCCGTTGGCGGCACCGTGCTTAGAATCATCCACATACTGAAAGACGCCCGACTAGAGCACCACGCGCGGACGGCTGCGAACGACCGCTGGCCCTACCTCATGCGCGCCGCCTGACGCCTCGCGCCGGCAACCGCAAATCTGGAAGACAGGAGTTCGCCAATGCGCGAAATGATGCAACTCGTCCCTACGGTCGTCGAGCAATCCAGCCGGGGAGAACGGTCCTTCGACATCTATTCGCGGCTTCTGCGCGAGCGAATCGTCTTCCTGAACGGTGAGGTCAACGATGCGGTATCCGCATTGGTCTGTGCGCAGCTCCTGTACCTGGAAGCCGAGAATCCGGCGAAGCCTATCCATCTCTACATCAACTCGCCCGGCGGGGTCATTACAAGCGGTCTCGCCATGTACGACACCATGCAATACATCAAAGCGCCGGTGCATACGTTGTGCATGGGAACTGCGCGCTCCATGGGCTCGTTTCTGCTGATGGCGGGTGAGCCAGGCGAAAGGGTGGCGCTCCCCAATGCGAGTCTGCACGTCCATCAACCGCTGGGCGGTTTTCAAGGGCAGGCGTCGGATTTCCTCATTCATGCCGAGGAGATGCAGCGGACCAAGCATCGTGTCACCCGGCTCTATGCCGAACATTGCGGGCGCACCTACGAGGAGGTCGAGCGTACCCTTGACAGAGACCGCCACATGACATCGGAGCAAGCGCTGGAATGGGGGCTGATCGACCGCGTTCTCATGCAACGGGAGCCGACATCGCTGCGGTGAGCGAGCGAGCCGAGCCCCCTGGCGCCGGCCAGGAGAACTCGGATCTTGATGCGGGAAGGCGACAGCTGTGATTGCGGCCTGTAAACTGGCGGCGCGATGCGTGGATATCGCGCTTACCTTACTCCGCCCGTACAACAGATGAACATCTTCTCCCGCTACTTCGGACGCGCCGACGAATCTGCCGATGCCACCGCCCTGACCGCCAACGCCGCTATCGAGAATCCGCTTAGCCTGCAGGTGCTGTTCTGCGGACCGCTCACGATGCAGGCGGCTACGTTGACGACCGCCTTGCGCGCCTTTCATCCCTCCATGAGCAAGGCCCGCGCCGAGATTGCGCCAGATATGCAGGAGTTGTTCGGGCTCATCGGCTGGGGCAAGCATGTGGTGCGGCTGATTGGTTTCGATGCCCCCTATCCGCAGGACTCGCTCGAAGCCTGCGTGGCGCCCGCAGCCTACCCGGCGCAGGTCAAGGACGAGGTACGCGCGCACACCAGCCACATCATCCTGTACTACGCTGGTTTTGACGACAATCCGCTGGAGCAGTACGTAGCGCTCGCCGCCGTAGCCGGCGCCCTGGCGGGCTTCGGTGCCCTGGCGGTGTTGAACGAGCATGCGCGCACCTCACTGCCCGCCGGTATCCTGGCGCCAGACAGTCTTGGCAGCGAGAGCCTGGAATTGCTGCGCAGCCTGCCGATCAATGCCCTCTACTGCGGGTTCGTCAAGTATGAAGTGCAGGATGTACAGGGCGTGTGGATGCGCACCTATGGCGGCGACCTGTTCGGACTCCCCGACTTTGCTGTGCTTGCCAGTGGGCACGAAGAGGGCCAGCGGTATGCCGACATCTTCAACAACATCATGGGCTATATGATGGAAAGCGGCGCGGAGCTGGCGGCCGGGCATACCATGCAGATCGGCGAATCCACCTATTTGAAATTGCGCGAGCCGGCCGAGGTGGAGTATTTTCTGGATGGCCCCGGAAAGGTGCTGGTTGCAGAGGTGATTACGGAGGCGCAGATCAATCTGTAGCACTGCGTAACGGTTGCCGCTTGACGAACATATTAGTGGCCCGGGGCCAGCGTACTCCTTCTCATGCGCCTTCGCGCGCGCAGGTGCGAGGCAGCCTGGCCGCGCGACAGTGGCGCTGCCGCGAACGCATCATCCACGCACTCAACGGAGAGTAGACATCGAAGACATCGCGTTTGGCCTCGGCCTGCTTTTGGGGGGCATTTCCGCAGCCGTCGGGAGCATGCAGCTGCGCTCGGTAATATGGCGCGTGGTTTTGCCGGCCAGCATGGCAATCGCAGCATTTTCCGCAGCGACAATCTGGGGGCGACCGTACTCGGGCCTTCTGGTTTTATTCATCAGCGTGGCCACCGGCAGTGGCTATCTGATCGGCATGCTGGCAACGCTTTTCACGCGGCGCGCCATCCATCGAAGGACAGGTTGACGCGCGGATGAACCAATGCGCCAGGCTGTCGCCGATCCAATTGCCTAGTCAACTTTGAAACGCTTACACCGAATTCCACCTGAATGCCCACCGCCTTGCAAAGACGCCTGACCACCCTGCGCCGCGCCGCGCAACAGAAGAACCACTTCGCCGTCGACATCATGAGAACACGACCTGGCAAGAGCGCAAGCATCCGGGCGCTGGCCTTCTGGATGCTCGCTCTTCTGTTCACGACGTCCGCATTTTCTCAGCAGTTCGACCGCGCGGCACAAGCGCAGCGTTATCGCGCATGGCAGCAGCAATTCGAAACCGACTTCGCCACGCTGCAGCAGCGGCGCAAGGCGGGCGCGCAGATCACTGAGGCGCAGATCGAGCAGGTTTTCGCAAAGTCAGTCGTGCCGGAATCGCGTGCCGTGCCGCTATTGAAGGCTCTGGCGGAACAGAGCGACATTAGCGCGGGCAGCGGCTTCGCGGTGGTGGGTGCGGGGCGCATCTTCTTCGACCTGCTGCGCGACGCGGTGCCGGCGGGTGACGGCGGCATCTATCCGGAGAACGAAGCGACGATCGGCGCGCACAACCTTAGCGTCTGGTATATGCACATCAACGGCGGCGGTGGCGACACCACGGAGCGCTACTTCAGCGACCCCAAGCGCTTCGAGCCCTATCGCCTGCCACCGGCGGGCAGGTTTGAGCGGCGTGCCTATCCCTTCCTGTTGATGGATGACAAGAGCGGCGCATTGCGCCTGGGCGGCGTCAGCGCCGAGTTCTGGAACCTGGTGTCCTACCTCCATGCCACGCAATTTCAATAGGCCTAGTCCAGCGCAAACGCTGGCACTGCTGCTCGCGCTTTCCGTCTCGCCGGTCGCTCACGCCGTGTGCGATCCGGCGGCCAGCGCCTCGGCTGCGATGACGCGGGTTGTGGTGGACTTTCCGCTGGACGAAGCGGGCACGCTGCTGGGCCTGGATGGCGCGCGCGTCAAGTCGGACAACCTGGACACGCCGCTGCGCATCTCCATTGCCGGCCGCGCGCGGGCTTTGCTATGGGCTGAGCAGGTCGACTGGTCGGTCTACGGCCTGCCCACGGACCAGCGCGTGGGCCCAACCGTGCTGTACTTCGATGATGCGGGCGACAGCGCGCGCCACCTGTGCCGCGTGGAGCAGTACCGCTTCACCGAAGCGTTCGAACAAAGGCGCGAGGCGCTGCTGAGTCCGGCGCAGAGCCTTCGTTACGCATCGGAGCGGCGGCACGGCCAGCCGGGCAATCGTGCCAACGATGCGCGTGCGGCCGGGCCTGAAGACTACAAGCGGGAGCGCACGCTCGTCCTGCGCTACGACGGCGCGGCACGCTTGGCTGGGTTCGACACGTATGACAGCGATGACGACGCGCCGCCAAAGCTGTCCAGCCAGCATTGCCTACGCTACGACAAGGCAGGCTGGCTTGCCTCGTCGGGCGAAGGGGCATGCGAGTCCGGCTCCGGCGAGACGGCCGCGCTGCGCTATGTGCATGATGCCGATGGCCACCTGCTGCGCATGATCCAGCGCGATGCCCATGGGCGGCGTGTGCAGGTGCGCACCTTCGACGCGCAAGGCAAGCCACAGCACCTGTACGTCAAGGAAAGCCCGAGCGAGGGCTACTCGTCGATAAACGCAGGCCTGCCGTATCGCTTGCCCGAAAGCCTGGGCGCCCAGGAGGGGCAGGACTCAAGCTATGCCGCGAGCAATCCCGCGCAATACACCATGGTACTGAACGGCCCGGACTGGCGTGTTCCATCGGTGGAGTCCTGGCATTACCCATGGAAGATCCTGCTGCTGCCCGGCGACGAGGCCGCGGGCGACATGATGGCGTTCAGCGCCGGGCAGCGCGAGGTGCTCGCCGCTGGCAACAGCGGGCGGGGCAGCGACATCCGCCTCACCGCGCAACAGAAGCGCAAGATCTGGGAAACCGCGCGCGCGCGTCCGGGCCGGGTGTTCTGGAACTATGCGCCGGGGCAGGACCTGGTGCTGGTGGCGGCAATGCCGGAGGCGTTGTGGCGGCAGTGCGCGGATACATCGGAGCTCACGGCGCAGGCTTGCGAAGCGCCGCCGATCGCCACGGGCAAACGCTAGATAGACGACCAAGCAGACAGATCAACCCATGCCAAGCGTTTCATTTTCCATTCGTTTTCTCTTTGCCTGCTGTCTTCTGGTCGCGACAGCCAATCACGTGCGGGCAGATTTTCAACATGGCTTTCTCTGGGACTACGGCTATGGGAATGGCGCGTACTTGGCCAGCCGGGTGTTCTGGGGCGCGCTGACGATTGTCGATCCCTTGGCGGCACTGCTTCTTTTCATCAAACCAAGGGTGGGCATTGCTCTCACCGCGGCAATCATTATTGTCGACGTCGTTCACAACACGTTTTACGTCGCATTGAATCGGCAATGGCTCGAGCCGTTCTATCTTTCGCAGGTGGGGTTCCTTCTGGCGGTGCTGCTCCTCGCACCTGTGGCGTGGCATCGTACGGCTCGCCGGGACGAACTAAGCCGATATTGACCCGTCGTCCTCCAAGCTGCGCTAGCGTGGCCTGCTGCGAGCGCTCGGCTTGATGCTCCCTGCGCGCGGCGCGTCTTTACCCGCCATGACACCGCCGCCGTTCATCTGCTCCATCCACGACAAGGCATCGACGTACGACAAGAACTGGTGGAGATATTCAGGCGACAGATCGCGCATCAGGGAGAGCGAGCGATGCACGAGGCGGCTCGAATTGAGCGGGCCGGCATTATCGGGCACTTGCTCCAGCGACTGCCGCAACCGTCGATCGGTGCTGACCCTGGACCAGGTTTCCCGGAAGTAGTCGAGCACCTCCATGTCCGGTAAGGACGCGCGACGGGGCACGCCAGCAATCGCCGCGGGGGCGCCGCGATCCGACGGCGCCCGGATGGCGATGTAGTTGACCAGTCCGGCCAGCGGCCCGCGAGGGGGAGCGCCTGGTAATGCTGTGCCGCCGACGTTGCCGTCCTTGCTGTCTTTGCAACCGGCGCTTTCAAGATCGCCGGCATAGGCCTCGAGTAGTTTGGCCAGCCTGCCGTCCAGGATGTGTCGCGCATCGCCGCTGTAGGCGGCCGCGCGTCGGGCCAGCGCCTCGATGAATCGAAAGCGGACAGGATTCAGGCGATCGGCGCCACGCGCGCGCCATGCGTCGAGCGTGGCAAGGGCGTCGTGGCCTTCGCCACCAATCTCGCCACTAATCACGCGGCTTCCCCGTTTCGTTGGACGGCCTCGGAATCGGTGCGATTTCCACGCGCCGGTTCTTGGCCCGTCCCTCGTCGTTGGCATTCGAGGTCACGGGCTGCTCGGCGCCGAAGGCGGCCGCAAACACCGAGGAGGGCGGGACGCCTTCATCGATCAACGCGCGGGTTACCGTCAGCGCGCGCTGGGCCGACAGCTCCCAGTTGTCGGCAAAGCGGCGGTTGGCCTCGCGCACCTGGCGGTCGTCGGTAAATCCGCTCACCATCAGGATCTCCTCGCGGGCCTGGAGGTAAGCGGACAGCGGCGCGGCCAGGCTCTTCAACACCTCCCGGCCTTCGGGCTGCAATTGATCGGAGTTGAGGGCAAACAACACGCTGCCCTTGATGCCGATGCGCCCGTTGACCAGCGTCACCCGGCCCGCCGCCAGCGGGCCAGCCAGCGCTTGCTCAAGGGCCTCGCGGCGATGCTTCTCCACCTGCCGCTGCTTGACCTCCTCCTCCAGCCTGGTCGAGAGTTCAAGCTGCACGCCGATGACGCTCACCAGGATCAGCACAAAGGCGCCCAGCAGTACCGACATCAGGTCACCGAAGACGGCCCAGATCGGCACGGTCGGCTCCACGCCGGCGTCGATCTCCTCGCTCATGCCGCTTCAGCGCTGGCGGGCGCCCGCTGTGCTGCGAGATGTTGCAGGTTTTCGACGATCTGCTTCTGCGACAGCATGCTCAGGTCGATGACTTCCCTGGCCTGTGCGACGTAATAGGCAAGCTGTTCGTCGCTACGCGCGGCGGACTTGTCCAGCGCGGCTTCGATGCGCTGCAGGTGGGCCACCAGCTTGTCGTTCGACTCGCCGAACAGCTGCACCGCCATGCCGAAGGCTTCGCCCAGGCTTGCCACCTCGACGGCGCTGCCGGTGACCTGCGCGGCGACGGCTTCCAGCTTCCCGGCTTCAGCCTCGACCTTGTCGGTGAACCGGGTGCCAACACGATCCAGCAGATCCGCCGTCGTGCCCACCAGCGCGTCGACGGCCGTGCGCTGCTCGGTGGAGGCGTGGTTCACGGCATCGAGCAGGGTTTCGAGCGTTTCCAGCAAGCGGCCACGTTCCTCCAGCATCGCGTTGTCGCGGACCATGCTGTCCGAGAGCTTCTGGCGCAATTCGCCAATGACATCGGCGGCTGCCTTGGGGGCTTCCGAAGCGGCTTGCACGAGCCGGGCGATCTCGGCGATGGTGTTGCTGGCATGCGCCTGCGTCTGGGCCGAGATGTCGCGCGCGGTTTGCGCCAGCGTGTCGCAGACTTCCTGCTGCCGGCTGGCGTTGTGCGTGCCTGCCTGCTCCCATTCCTGGCGCAGCGTCGCCGCCATCGTGCCGAGCGTATCGGTCCAGGCCGCCAGCCGCTGCTGGTCCCGCGCGGCCAGTTCCGCTTTCAGGTCCGCATGCGATTGGCCCACGGTGCGCACCAGCGACGCAGAGTGCTGCTCGAACGTCGCCGCGGCCGCCGCCAGGGCGTGTTGGTTGTCGCCCGCCAGTTTTTCGCTGACGCGTTCGTGGTGGGAGAGCGCGTTGTTCCATGCTTCCGACATGCCGCTTGTCGCGGTTTCCAGGCGGGCGGAGACGCTTTCCAGCAGCTTGGGGGCCGCCGAAGCGGCTTGCACGAGCCGGTCGATCTCGGCGACGGTGTTGCTGGCGTGCGCCTGCGTCTGGGCCGAGATGTCGCGCACACTCTGCGCCAGCGTGTCGCAGATTTCCTGCTGCCTGCTGACGTTGTGCGTGCCTGCCTGCTCCCACTCCTGGCGCAGCGATGCCGCCATCGTGCCGAGCGTATCGGTCCAGGCCGCCAGCCGCTGCTGGTCTCGCGCAGCCAGTTCCGCTTGCAGGTCCGCATGCGACTGGCCCATGGTGCGCACCAGCGATGCCGAGTGCTGCTCGAACGTTGCCGCGGCCGCCGCCAGGGCGTGTTGGTTGTCGCCCGCCAGTTTTTCGCTGACGCGCTCGTGCTGGGAGAGCGCGTTGTTCCACGCTTCCGACATGCCACTTGTCGCGGTCTCGAGGCGGGCGGAGACGCTTTCCAGCAGCTTGGGGGCCGCCGAAGCGGCTTGCACGAGCCGGTCGATCTCGACGAGGGTGTTGCTGGCGTGTGCTTGCGTCTGGGCGGAAATGTCGCGCACGCTCTGCGCCAGCGTGTCGCAGATTTCCTGCTGCCGGCTCGCGGTGTGCGCGCCCGTCAGTTCCCACTCCTTGCGCAGCGTCGCAGCCAGCGTGCCGAGCGTATCGGCCCAGGCCGCCAGCCGCTGCTGGTCTCGCCCAGCCAGTTCCGCTTGCAGGTCCGCATGCGACTGGCCTACCGTGCGAACGAGTGCCGTCGATTGCTGCTCTAGGCTCGCCGCGGCAGCCGCCAAAGCGTTTTGATTGTCGCCCGCCATTTTCTGGCTGACGCGCTCGTGCTGGGATAGCGCGTGGTTCCAGGCCGCCGACAGGCTGCCGGTCGTGGCTTCCAGGCGGGTGGAGACGCCCTCCAGCAGGCCTGCGGAGCGTTGCTCGAAGGTGTCGGTGAACCGGGAGAGCGAGGTGCGCAGGTCCTGGGTAAGCGCTTCGCTCGATCGCTGGTGCCCCGCCAGCGCATCGTTCCAGATGCCGGCCACGGTGGTGGTGGTCGCCTCGAAACCGGTCGACAGGCCGTCCAGCTGCCGCTGCACGGCCTGCGTGACGGTGTCTTGCAGCGCGGCTGTCCCGCGCGCGAGGCTTGCCATGGTGGCCTCCACCGCCGGCTGGAGCGCCGCACCGGCGGCGCGGGCGCTATCGGCGACGCTCTCCTTCAAGGATTGCTCCACCGAGGAAGCCAGGCGGGTGTACGCGGCCTCGGCCTTGCCGTGGAAAGCGTCCTGGTTGGCGAGCTGGCGCTCGTGCAAGGCCAGGCTCTGCTGTTCCATGGCCGCCATCATGGCCTGCAGCCGATCGACCAAGGTGGGCATCACCTCGGCCTGCCGCTGCAGGAGCTTGAAGGTCTCCTCGCGCTGGTGGGACAGCGAGTAGATGCGCAATGTCGTCGCGATCCTGGTGTCGAGCATCTGCGCCGCTTGTGTCCGCTCGCGGCGGCACAACGTCGAAAGCAGCCCCAGCATCGCGGAGGTGGCCACGCCCGCGACCGAAGTGCCGAATGCAAATCCCAGGCCCTTGACCGGCGCGGCCAGCGAGGCGCGGATGGCCTGCAAGTCCGTCGCGCTTTCCAGCGCCATGCCGGTGCCTTTCAGGGTGGCCACCATGCCCAGGAACGTACCCAGCATGCCCAGCAACACCAGCAAGCCCACCAGATACGGCGTGAGCGACGGACCCGGCAAGCCCACGCGCTCACCTTCGATGCGCAGGCGCGTCGCATTGCGCAGGCTCGCAGGCAATAGCGCCAGCCAGGCATCCAGGCTGGCCGGCGGCTCGGACAGGCCAGCTATGGCCCGCGCCAAGGTGGACGTGGCCTGGTGATAGCGCCGCAGCTCGAGTGCGCCTGCCACATAGCAGGCGCCGATCAGCATGGTGACAGCCAGCGCCAGGGGGTTCGAGCCGGCGTAGCCGACACCGATCCAGCACACCGCGGCCAGACCGACCAGAAAAACAGCGAAGTTAAGATATCTGGACATGGCGTCCTGTTAGCTGGAGCGAAGGGCGGCAAGCAGCCCTTCGACCGGTTGAAAACGAATATCCAGTTCGGCAAGCAGTACGCTGCGCATATCCCTGCGGAACACGTCCAGCCATGCGCCGGACGTGACCGCCGCGGGCTCGCCCGAGGCCTGGGCATCGGCCAGCATTGCCTGCTCGGCCTGGCGCAAGCGCGCGAAGTGACCTTCCAGCAAAGCGGGCACGCCACCAAGCAGGCTGCGCTCGCGCGCACCCAGTGCCCCCTCCATGACAGCATCCACCGCTGCGAGCTGCGACAGGGCGGGCGTCCTGGCGGCCAGCATCGCCCGCAGGCGGCCGCGCAAGCTGCCGATATCGGTCTCCATCGCCTGCTGCATTGAGAGATAACGCTGACGATAAGTCGCGTAATCGACCGCTGCATCCATGGAATCTCCCTGGGCAGGCGCTTGCGGTTGCCCGCGCCGCTTGGCGGAAGCAACGGCGCTATCGCCTGCGATGGCATTTGCCAGCGCGGCTCGCACACGGTCGCACGCAAGCGCCTCGGCGCTGCCGAAGGCGCGCGCGCCCGGGCCTACCGACGGCGGGTTGCCGTTCAGGGCCGTGGACAGTTCGATGGCATCGGCCCAGCCGAGCCACTGGCTCAGTCGGTCCGAGAGCGATTGTCTGGGTTCGGGAACATCGACGTCCGCAAGGCGCGCAAGCAAGCGAATGAGCGTCGGGCCGCTGCAACCTGTGTGCTGTGGAGCTTGCACCATACCGGCTGAATCAAAAACCCTGCAGTTTACACGCCAGCGAGGGGTGGACCTACCGCATTTCGCTTTGAATTGCGAATACCCACGCAGAGTCACATCGGAATCACATGCCGCGAGATATTTCTGCCGGAACAGAGATGGAAACTTTCGCGATTAAGGGGTTGCCGAGCAGGGTCGATTAGTCCATAATGCAGTCCATTGATTCGGCGGGAACTCAAAAAATTCCTTAAAAATCAATGGGTTAGAGTGATTTTTGATGGTAAGAATAAAGTAGTAAGGTAGTAAAGCAACGCGCAATCGTTGCCCATGTGGCTCAGTGGTAGAGCACTCCCTTGGTAAGGGAGAGGTCGGCAGTTCGATCCTGCCCATGGGCACCATGTCTTTTCCCCAGGTCCCCAGGTTCGCGTTCTTCGCGCGGGCTCATCAAGCTAGCTGGCGCCGACAAGCTGTTCCTCCCGGCCCACGCTACTCTCGCCAATGCGGAATCCCGCACCGGCTGCCTTCAAGTTTCAGCTTCCCCCAAACATAAAGCTCGACACGGTGATGCCGCCGGCGAAGTCGTCTTCGTGGTAGACGCGCGTGGCAATGTCGTCTTCGGCCGCACCCACGGCAACCATCAATGGCAACAAGTGCTCTTCTCGCGGATGGGCCTGCCGGGCGGCGGGTGCGCTTTCCCAGCCTGTTAGCGCGGCAGTGCGCTGCGCTGGGGTGGTTGTCGTCAAGGCTTGCTGGAGCCAGGCATCGAATGCAGCCGATGGTGCTTTCCCAGCGGGGCCGAATGCGCGCAGGTTGTGGTAGCTCAGCCCGCTGCCCACGATGAGGATGCCTTCGTGGCGCAGCGGCACCAACGCTCGCCCGAGTGCGAGATGCGTTTGCGGATCGAGCCCGCGCTTGAGCGAGAGCTGCACGGTCGGCATATCGGCGTCGGGATAGATGGCGGCCATCGGCGCAAACATGCCATGGTCGAAGCCGCGCAGCGGATCGAGCCGCGCGGCCAGGCCGGCGTCCTCGAGCAAACCTTGCACGCGCGCGGCGAGCTGCGGTGCGCCCGGTGCCGCGTACTGAATCTGGTAGGTGTAATCCGGGAAGCCGTAGTAGTCATAGATCATGGGCGGCTTCGGGTTGGCCATGACCGTGAATTCCGGCTCTTCCCAGTGCGCCGAAATCATCAGGACGGCCTTGGGCGCACTGCCCGTGCGTTGTACCAGTTGTGGCATCTGCTGCAGCGCGGCCTTGAGCTTGTCGTAGCGGTTGCCCATCTGGTCCTCCATCCAGGGCCAGGGCCCGCCGCCATGCGAGATGAAGAATGTAGGGAGTGCAGGCGTTGTCATCCGGGCGTCTCCTGTTGACGTGGTGTCAGTGTGGGTGGCGCTGCCCGGCGGCGTAGCCGAGCAGGCCGGACAAATCGCGTGCGGCACGCTTGACCTCGCGCTCCACGCGTTCGCGAAGATCGGGGTCGCGCTCGAAACGAATGTCCGGGCCGGCCACGCTGATGGCAGCCACCGTGGCGCCACTGGCGTCGAATACGGGTGCCGCGCAAGAGTCGATGCCGGGCTCGAACGCAGAGAAGCTCCAGGCGCAGCCGCGCTCGCGGTCGGCGGCGAGGATGTCGCCCAGGCGGGCATACGTGGCCGGGCTTTGCCCGGTGACGGTCGCGAGCGGTTCCTCGCCGAGACGCCCGCGCAGCGTGTCTTCCGGCAGGCCGGCAATCAGCATGCGGCCGGGCGTGGTGAGGTGCGCCGGCACCCGGCTGCCAACCTGGATATTGCTGACCAGCGAGGTCTGAGGCATATCGCGCAGCAGGTAGAGCACGTCGCCGCCATCCAGCACGCCGAGATAGGCGGAGAGCCGCAGCGATTCGCTCAGGGTGGCCAGCACGCGCCGCGCAAAGACCGTGAGATCCTTGCCTGCCAGCACCTTTGCGCCCAGCTTGAGCAGAGCGAAGCCCGCCTGGTGGCCGCCCTGCGGCAGCCGCTCCACCATGCCTTCGTGTTCCAGCGTGGCGAGCAGGCGCATCACGGTGACGCGGTTCACGTCGATGCGCCGGCCGACTTCGCTCAGGTTGGTGGTGGACCCACCTTCCGCGATAAAGCGCAGCAGCCGCATGGCGCGGATCACCGGGCTGACCAGTTGCGTCTTGTCTTCGTCGCCGCCGTCGGCGAGATCGGCGGCATCGCTAGCGTCGGGCACGGGCTGGTTCAGCTTGGGGTTCTTGCTCATCGGTTCCGTGGAAAGGGGGGGGGCGGCGAGGTCAGCCTGCGGACTTGGTGCTTAGCCGAGGGCTACCTGCCAGGCGTTGTAATCGTACACCCAGTCCGCGTTGCCGCCTTCCTTGAGCCAGGCATTGCTGCGCGAGCCGATCTGGATGCGGCTGGTGCGCTCAAAGCGCGCGGCCCGGTAGCGTGCGAGCGCGCTGGGGATGTCGTCGCCATTGGCTTCGGCCAGGCAGCGCGCCAGTACCACGCCATCCTCGATGGCCATGCCGGCACCTTGCGCCATGAAAGGCATCATCGGGTGGCAGGCGTCGCCCATCAGCGCGACGTTGCCGGCCGACCAGGCGGGCAGCGGGTCGCGCACGTAGAGGGCGGAGATCAGCACGTCGTCGCAGGCATCAAGCAGCGCGCGCGCTTCGGCATGGAAGCCAGCGTAGGCTGCGCGCACGTCTTCCACACGACCCGGCGTGGTCCAGGATTCGTTGCGCCAGGCTTCCTGCGCCACGGTGGCGAAGATAAAGATCTCGCGCCCGCGGTTGAGGGGGAAGGTGACGATCTGCGACGTCGCCTCCGGGCCCCACCACTTGGTGAAGGCCTGCAGGTTCGGCACGCCGGCAAGGCGCTCGGCGGGCACCACCGCGCGGTAGGCCACCACGCCGGTGAAGACCGGATGCTCGGGCCCGAACAGCGCGGTGCGCACGGCCGAGTGGATGCCGTCGGCACCGATCAGCACATCCACGTCTTCCTGCGTGCCATCGGCGAAATGCAGCGTGGCGCCGGCCGCATGCCGCTCGATCTGCGTCGCCTTCTTGCCCAGCTTGACACAGGCTGCCGGCAGCGCGGCTTCCAGCGCGGTCATCAGGTCGCCGCGGTGCATGGTGAGCTGCGGCGCGCCGTAGCGGATCTGCGCCTCGTCGGACATGGCCAGCCGCGAGGTCTCCTCGCCGGTGTTCCACACCCGGCTGATGCGGTGGCTGGGCCGCGCGGCGGTCTCGCGCAATGCCTCGCCCACGCCCAGGCCATCCAGCGCGCGCACGGCATTGGGCGTGAGATTGATGTCCGCGCCGACCCGCGCGAAGCGCGAGGCTTGCTCGAACACCACCACGTCCTTCCCGAGCTTGCGCAGCGCAATCGCCGCGGCGAGTCCGCCGATGCCGGCGCCGTTGATGCCAATCTTTTGTGATGCCATGGTGCTTGTTCCTCTGGGGTCGCCTTGGTGTGGGCCCGGGTGTGCGCCTCGCTGCTCAGCGGTTGCACTTGCCGGTGTATATGTTCAAATATGAACGTAATGTTCATAAAAGAATATAAAGACGAAGTGGGGATGTCAATCCGAGGGTTTACGCGGGGAGCACGAAAAAAGAGGCCGCATTAGGGCCTCAGGGGAAGTGGAGTGGGGGCGATGCGTTGGCGGTAGTGCTCCGGAGGACCTGGCCGGCCGGAAATCGAAGCCGGCAGCTTGCTGCCGAGCGCTGATCACTCTGAAATCTGCCGCCATACGCCAGCGGTGATCTCCACCTCTGGAGCGTCGTCGTTGGCAATGGCTTGCCAGGCACGCGGCGGCATGCCATGTCCGGGACCCCAGAGCATCGAGCCGGGTTTGCCGTTGTTCGCCGCCGGTCAGAGTGCAAGCGTGGGCCGATGCCCGGCGTGTTCGTGGAGTTGGACCTCCCGAGTCGGCTAGGGTTGACGCTTAGAGCTTGGCAATACCCATCAACTCCGCGACCGTAACGTCAAGCGCAGTCGCAATTCTCAAAAGATGCATCATCCCCAGGTTTTGCCCTCCGCGCTCCACCGAACTCATATAGGAGCGGTCGATGCCGGCCCGATGGGCAAGCTCTTCCTGGGAAAGGCCACGCCGAAGGCGGACCTCTCTGATCGCGGATCCCAACTGAACAAGAGGGGCGGCACCACCGTGCCTTGGGGAAGCTATTGGCATTTCGCCATGCTCGGTCTATGATGACGATAAGACCACGGACGATATTACCCAGGCGCGCCACACCAGCGAATGGAGAGGGCTCTGAACACGCTTGTCAGACTTCGGAATATCGCCGCCACTGAATCAAAAACGGGATCCCTGTAGCAGTCCCTCACAAGAGGGGACCTGCAGGACATGACCGGGGTAACCGCAGTGCCCGGCACCCGCCAGAAGCTTGGCGGGCAACCGGTTGTTGAGCATCTGGGGAGCGAGGCAATCGCGCCCCCTCGGCCGGTCGGCCTAATGCAGCAAGCCGACACGGGCGGGACGATTAATCGACACACCCTGCCATTCGCCAAAAAGGTGATCCCATGACCGCGCGTCTGAAAACTCTCGCTCCCGCCGCCGATCGCCAGCATGCTTGCCCAAGCGCTGCTGCCGGAGGAGTCCACGCCTGCGCCGACTGACTCCACTCGCGAAACCATCCACCAATCCTGCCACGACCTCCTGCGCGTCAGCGCAGGCCTGGAATCCCTCCTGCTCCTGCTGGAGCTACAGGCCGACGAGCAAGCCGCCAACAACGGCCTACATGCCCTGCTGGCGCCGCTAAAGCAGCAGTTGGACCAGGCAGTGAACCGCGTGCAAGCACTGTACTGAGCCGCACCCGTTGCCCACACCTGCACTGCGGCTCGCGAGGCCGCAGGTGGTGGGGATACACACGCCTATCGAAGCAAGCCCCAGCCGCCGCCCCGTGCCGGGACGATGGTCGCCAACGCCGCCCATCGCCATATCGATGTCTGAGTTCGCACCCCGATCACAAAACAGGAGGTACCCATGACCGCCCGCCAACGTCGCCCGCGCACCGCTGCCGAAGCACGGGAAGCCGCCGTGGAAGCCAGGCTGATAGCCGAGCCCTTGCTGCCGGACCACGAAGCGGATCCGAGCCACGAGACTGCCCACCAAGGCTGCCACGAACTGCTGCGCATCAGTGCGCATCTGGAATCCGTCATCACGCTGCTGAACCTGCACGCGGGCGATAGCCGCCTGCATGCCTTGCTGACACCGCTAAAACAGCAGTTGGACCAGGCAGTGAACCGGTGCAGGCGCTGTACCCGGGCCTGCGGGGGGCGTTCGGTATCCGCACCCGTGTCTCGAAGTGAGGATGTCAATCCGAGGGCTTACGCGGGGAGAACGAAAAAAGAGGCCGCATTGGGGCCTCAGGGGAAGTGAAATGGGAGGAGCAGGGGTGATGCGTTGGCGGTAGTCCGCCGGAGGAACTGGCCGGCAGGAAACCGAAGCCGGCAGCTTACTGCCTAGCGCTGATCACTCCGAAATCCGCTGCCATATGCCAGCGGTGAACTTCACCTCTGAAACGCCGTCGTTGGCAATGGCTTGCCAGGCACGCGGCGGCATGCCATGTCCGGGACCCCAGAGCATCGAGCCGGGTTTGCCGTTGTTCGCCGCCGGTCAGAGTACAAGCGTGGGCCGATGCCCGGCGTGTTCCTGGAGTTGGACCTCCCGAGTCGGCTAGGGTTGACGCTTAGAGCTTGGCAACACCCATCAACTCCGCGACCGTAACGTCAAGCGCAGTCGCAATTCTCAAAAGATGCATCATCCCCAGGTTTTGCCCTCCGCGCTCCACCGAACTCATATAGGAGCGGTCGATGCCGGACCGATGGGCCCCCGACGAGCAAATTCCACGGATTCGACGGGCTGGAAAAGATTGAAAACCCCGAAAACCCTGCTGTCTCTCACAGCATAGGCATCGTTGACAGGCTGTCGTCGGCTCGCGTCAATTTCAATACGTGGACTGCCTTCCTTCGCCCGCATCCCTCTGGTCATCGACACGCGTGCCTCGCCCTCACAATGTAGGGTGAAGCCTCGCTGTCAGGCCGCCGTCATAAGCGGACACCTTCCTTCCTCTCGCCCCTCTGCGAGCGATCGCTGCCCCTGTGGAAAGATCGGTTGAGACTCTGAATTCAGTCTTACTAACATCTGATTAAAACATGGCCGTTATTGTGGGCCAAATTGTTAATTTTTTGTTAAATCCACTGACTGATTCGTTTGCTGAACCATCAGAAGCGAATAAACACCGAAAGATTGGGAAATTTCCCAAAGTTCTGGCGATTTCACTCTGTTAATGTCGCGTCAAAATCCAGCGCGACAGAATTGCAGCGACCTCGTTGAGCATGGGAAGCGTCCCACGCATCGTCTTATCCGATTTCGTCTACGCGCACCTTAGGAATGGTAGGAGCCCTGTGCGGTATGGCGAGACCGGGATGAGGCACCAAGGGAAGACGGTCACCGCAATGGCGGCGCACGGCCTGCGCCCTTAAGCGCTGGCCTGTGGGCGCTCCCGCTCACGGACACTTGCCTTGCCGCCGGCGTGGTGCCCGATGGCGGCACCACTGCGCCCACAGTCACGGTTGGGGGGGGCAATGGCCGCACACCGTTGGCATCACCAATGCGGTTGGCGTGCCGCTCGCGCAGCCCAGCTACCTGGGCACAAAGGCGCCGCTTTTTTTGGCCACGCTCAACTGGACCT